>JACUUY010000088.1 GCA_014859085.1 Caldifarciminota bacterium | reverse complement strand
GGTAAGGCAGCGGACTTGAAATCCGCCGGGAGCAATCCCATGGGGGTTCGAATCCCTCGCTCTCCGTTCAACAGGAGACAGGCCACAGGAAACAGGGAACAATAAAACATGTTCAAGAAACTGGATTCAGCGGGATGAAGGGACGACGATGGTTGATCAGGTAGGGTCTATTAGCAACAAGGTTATTGACTACAAAGATCTTAAGGTATGGCAAAAGGCGATCGAGGTAGTGTGCGACATAACCAAATTGGTCAACCTCCTGCCGTCGTGTCCGGCAAGTGAGATAATTGGAAAACAGATGTTGGGATCGTCAACGTCTGTGTGCGCAAATATTGCCGAGGGGCAGAGTAGTGGGACAAGCAGAGAATACAATCGCATCTTGAGAATTGCATATCGAGAAGCGAAAGAAACTGACAATTGGCTGCAGGTTATAATGAGAATTCGTCAGTTTTCCGAACCTGCAATAGTTGCGTTGGCCAAAGAGATCGAAGTGAAGAATATTGAGGTAGTGAAGATGCTAAGCGGTTTGCGGCGCACGATTGAAGGTTACATGCATATACGAGATGAGGAATTACCTTGACGCCTGTTACTGTGTCCTGTTGCCTGTATCCTGTTAGCTGTTTGAGGAGAGGTGGCCGAGTGGTCGAAGGCACCCGCTTGCTAAGCGGTTTCTCGTCGAAAGATGGGACGGGAGTTCGAATCTCCCCCTCTCCGTTTGGGCTCCGTCCGAAATGATTACGGTGATGAGACATGAGATTACAGTGATGGGCTTATGGGCATGGAAGGGGGGTGTTGAGGCAGCTCCGTTTGCCGCCTTCGGCGGCATAGATTACGGCGATGGGACACAAGATTACAGCGATACAAAGACGGGATTACAGAGATGCAATTACCAGGTGGGATTGATGACAGCAGCGTTGTGCTATGACTCAGTTCTTGCGAGATGAGAGTAATGACAAAAAGTGACGTGAGGGTGCGCATGGCGCCGAGCCCCACAGGTTTCTTTCACGTGGGGAGCGCCCGGACTGCCTTGTATAACTGGCTCTTTGCCCGGAAGAACGGCGGAAAATTCATACTGCGGGTTGAAGACACCGATGTTGTGCGTTCCTCCGATGAAATGATCGAGGTGATCCTCGATGGCATGCGCTGGTTGGGAATAGATTGGGATGAAGGTCCTCATTTCCAGTCAGCGAGAATCGCGACATACCAGAAATACGTGCAGATGCTCCTCGACCGGGGCACAGCCTACTACTGCTATTGTGATCCTGGCGACTTGGAACGGGAGAGACAATCTGCGTATGCGCGCAAGGAAGACTGGCGTTACGACCGGAGGTGTTTGAACCTCTCGCCGGCCGAGCGCGCCGAGAAAGAAAGACAGCAAGTGCCAAGGGTCGTGCGTTTCCTCGTGCCGGATGGAACCGTGGCGTACCACGACTTGATACACGGCGGGATAACGAGAGAGTCAAAGGATATCGAAGACCTCGTCATTCTGCGATCGAATGGCCGCCCCACATACAATCTGGCGTGCGCGGTCGATGACCATGAAATGGGCATAAGCCATGTGATACGAGCAGTGGACCACATAACCAACACGCCGAAACAGGTTCTGCTCTTCAAAGCGCTCGGTCTGCCGGAACCGCAATACGCGCACCTCCCGCTCATCCTGGGTACGGACAAGAGCAAGTTGTCAAAGCGCCACGGCGCAGTTTCAATAATGGACTACCGGGACCTTGGGTATCTTCCCGAGGCAATGGTGAACTACCTCGCGTTGCTTGGATGGTCACCAGGCGACGACCGCGAGATCATGAGCGTGAACGACATGATCGCGTCGTTTGACCTGGGCCGCATAAACCCCTCGAACGCGGTATTTGACGAGCACAAACTGGAGTGGATGAACGGTCAGTACATATACGCGATGTCCGATGAAGTATTTTGTGAACGGCTGTCACCGTTTCTTGTCAGATTCGGCCTTCTGACGGCCGGGGAAATTGACGCCAGGAAGAACTGGTTGTTGAAGGTCTGCGGGCTCGTCAAGTTGCGTCTGAAGACACTTTCTGACATAAAGGATGTGGCAGGATATTTCTTTGTCGACGATTTTGAGTATGAAGAGGGTGGGTTGAAAAAACACGCCAATGCAGAGACGTTCGAGATCTTGGCCGGTTTTCTCCCGCACCTGGCGCAGGCCGCGGACTACACTGCTTCCTCGATCGAAGAAAGCATACGAAGCTATGCCGGACAAAACGACATCAAGGTCCGGCAGTTGATCCATTCTCTGCGAATGTCCGTGACCGGGAAAGAGGGCGGACCGGGCCTATTTGAGGTAATGGAACTCATCGGAAAAGATAAGTGTCTTGACCGTATAAGGAGATTCACACGTGGCAGTTAAGAAAAGCAAGAAGAAAGAGCAGAGAAGAACTGAACAGGAAGAAAGCCAGGCACCGGTCGTTGCTTTTTTGAGTTTCCCGGCATTTCTGACCCTTGTCTCTTCTTCGGTCGAGGTCTTCAAGAAAGAGACGATCGGCTATCTGGTCGGATTCAAGGGCGCGAACAAATACATAGTCGAATACGCGATACCGTACCAGACCGCGGAACACGGTTTCGTCCATGCCACGGTGGACATGGAGAGAGTCGGCCGGATCAACGAGATCCTGGGGAAGGTTTCGCAGGGGCTTGAGTATGTGGGCGATTTCCACTCGCATACCGTGTTCGGCGACAGCCCGGCAACCGTTGTTCCGTCGAACGAGGATCTCAAGTCCACGATACCGGGTGAGGTGAACCTCATATGTGCCGTGAACATGAAAAAGCGTGCCGTGCGCTGGTACCAGAACGGCCGCGGGATCCTGGCGGGCACGATCGGGGACTACCGGATCGAGATCGGAGGCTATTACGTTGAGGCGATCGCGATCGGCAGAAAGTACCAGCGTGTGATCGTCAAATGCCCGGCCGTGACCGGTATTGCGCAGATCAAGGATTAGAATGGCGATCATCGGCATTGGGATCGATATCGTTGAGGTCAAGAGGATCCAGAACGCGGTGACTAGAAGAGAGAATTTCCTGAAGAAGATATACACGACCGAAGAGATCAGGATGACGCCGAGGGGTGAATTCCGGTTTCAGGAGTTGGCCGGACGGTTTGCGGTGAAAGAGGCATTCTTCAAGGCGATAAAGACCGGTTGGCGCCGCGGCATGACGTTCAGCGACGTTATCGTCCTCAATGAACCGTCTGGAGCGCCGTACGTCAAACTGACCGGCAAGGCAAAGGATATCGCCCAGTCGCTCGGCGCGACCGATATTTTTGTAAGCATAAGCCACACCGCCGACCTGGCGACCGGCATCGTCATCATCACGGATCAGTGAAGGGAACTCAATGAAAGGAATCATTTTTCTATTTGACGGGCAGGGTGCATTCCGGCCTGGTATCGGCAACGACATATATGAAAGGTATCCCAGAGCGAAGGCGGTGATCGACCACAGCAGTGAGGTTCTGGGCTATGACCTGACTGGATATCTCTGGGGTGACAGGGCCGCAGAAACGAGCAGCAAGACGAGCGTTGCCCAGCCAGCCATAAGCACGGTATCGCTTGCCTATGCAGATGTGCTGCGGGACATCGGCGTCGAAGGCACAGTTTCGCTTGGTCACAGCCTCGGTGAAGCAACTGCTGCTATCTATTGCGGTATCGCGTCTTTCGACGATGGCATCAGAATGATCAAGAAGCGCGGTGAGGTCATGGAAGCCGCGGGTGGAAAAGGCGCGATGATGGCGGTCCTCAACATTGAACAGCCTGCTCTTGAAGAGATGTGCAGAAAGGTGACCGCCGAAATATCAGAACCGGTGGTAGTTGCCAACATCAATGCACCGAATCAAATAGTCATTTCAGGCTCTCATGAAGCGATCAAGAGAGTCGCGCAGTCCGTCGCCGAAAATCAGGGCCGGGCCATTGCCTTGAACGTGGGCGGCGCCTGGCACAGTCCCCACCTGAAGAGTGCCGCGGAAAATTTTGCCGGGTTCCTGGATGGTATTGCATTCAAAGAACCCAAGAGATGGTTTTACTCCGTCGTTGAGCAGAAGATATTAGATGATCCGGCCGTGATCAAGCAGTCGCTCAAAGACCAGATGCTGGCGCAGGTGAACTGGGTCCAGGCGGTGAGAAATCTCAGAGCGATCGGCTATCTTTCATTTCTGGAGATCGGCCCCAGCAAGATATTGAAGGATCTCGTTACCAGGATCGACAGCGGGGCAGCAGTTGATTCGGTGGCATTGCACGGTGAATTGGAGAAGATCAAACTTCTGGGGTCAAATCTAAACATTTGACATTATACGTGACATCGAATTGATCTCGTCTATCATGTAGCCATGGCGCGTCCTCTGAGGATACAGTTTCCCGGTGCCCATTATCACATTACATGTCGTGGGATCGAACGTCGCCGAATCTATATGGATGACGGCGACCGAGTTAAGTATCTTGCTCTATTGGCGGAATCATTGGAGACGTATCAGGTTGTCTTGTATGCTTATGTCATGATGGACAAACATTTTCATTTGTTGGTCGAGACGAGAAAGGCAAATTGCTCGGAGTTCATGCGTCATTTCAACATCCGGTATACGGGTTGGTTCAACTGGCGTCATCAGCGCGGTGGTAATTTGTATCAAGGGCGCTATCAGGCATATTTAGTTGATGTAGACCGTTATTTGCTGGAGGTATCGCGTTACGTGCATTTGAATCCCGTACGGCTGAAGCACATGAGACCCTTATCTTTTCATGAGCGTTGGCAGAGGGTTGTTGATTTTCCCTGGAGTAGCTTGGCTGGGTATTTAGTCGAGAAGCGGGCTTTGGATTTGGTGGACTACAACAAGGTGTTATCGATGGTTGGAGGTCGCCGGGCGTATAGCAGGTTCACTATGGATGGATTGAAGCGTGACGCTGAGACTCCCTTCAGGCATGTGCGGAATCGGACAGTTTTGGGTGATCGTGATTTTGCGGCTTCTGTGAAACATCATCTGCGACGTGTTTCATTCCGTGAGCAACCGGCGTATCGGGAGATGATCAGTGTTACTCTGGAACTTGATGTAGTTCTTAGTATCCTACGGCGCGAGTTTGGGATCACCAAGGCGGCATTGGAAAAACGTGGTTCTGATGGCGTTCTACGGGGGACTGTTGCTGAGTTGTTGTACAAGTATTGTGACCTCACTCAGGGGCAGATCGGGCAGTTGCTTGGTGGACTCGATTATATGTCTGTGTATCAATTACGGAGTCGCCTGAAGAAGAAACTGCGTGACGATGTGGACGTAAGAAAAAGGTTCCGGGTATTCGAAACGAAACTGAAGGAATCAATGTCAAATGTTTAGATTTGACCCCAGAGGGTGTATTGACACGCTGAGAATTCTGTGGTATCATTAAAAGTGAATGTCATCATTCCAGTCGCCGGTGAGGGAACACGGCTCAGACCCCACACGCATTCAGTACCCAAGAGCCTGTTGTACGTTGCCGGTAAACCGATCCTGGGACACATCCTCGACAGCCTGCAGGACCTTGATATATCGAACCTCTCCATCGTACTCGGCGCGAGAGGCCAGGCGATCGTCGATTTTTGCGGCAAGTACCCTTATGAGTTCAGATACGTATTGCAGGAGCAGAGATTGGGCCTGGGGCATGCGATCCGGCTTGGCGCACAGGGCCTGGAAGGTGCAACGCTCGTCCTGCTCGGCGACACGATAATCGATATCGATTACAACAAGATCCTTGACCGCAGCATCAACGTTCTGGCGGTCAGGGAAGTGGCTGACCCCAGGAAATACGGCGTCGTCGAGGTCAAGGATGATCACGTCGTGGATCTCATAGAGAAACCGAAACAGCCAAGATCTAATCTTGCGATCGTCGGTCTGTACTATTTCCAGGACATCGCGAAAGTCGCGGACGCGGTCGGTTACATCATGAAGAATGAGATCAAGACGAAGGATGAATACCAGCTGACGGATGCGCTCAGGCATCTCCTGGAACGAGGGGAGAAATTCAAGATCCATAAGATAGAAGGCTGGTATGATTGCGGCACTGCCGCCTCGCTGATCGACGCTAACCGCCACCTTCTGGAACGGACTCAGTACTACACACAGAGAGAGAGAAGTATCATCATCCCGCCCGTGTACATTGCCGATTCGGCAACACTTTCGGAGACGGTCATCGGCCCGTATGTATCGCTCGGCGAGGAAGTTACAGTGAAGAATTCGGTGATCAAGGACTCGATCATCAACCGGGGCGCGGCCGTCGAAAATGCACTTCTGACCGGGTCGATAATCGGGGAGCATGCGTGCGTCAGGGGCGGCTACAAGAAACTTAACGTGAGCGAATCGTCGGTCGTCGAGATACCATGATCGCGGTTTTCCTCTGCTTCTGCGTTTCATTGCTGGACCTTAATCCGTCAGAAATTGAGCACCTGATAAAGGCCGGGCTCGAGCACGCATATGTTGAGGGTTTTGATAGTGCCCGGTTCTATTTCGAAGAGGTAGTACGCGAACAGCCGCTGAACCCGACGGGCTATTTCTTCTGCGCCGCTCTCATTCAATTGAAGATGATGGATGAATGCCGGTTAGACGAAGAAAAGATGTACTATGAAATGATGAGAAAAACGGTCCGGCTCGCCGAGGACATTCTTTCAGAGGAAGACGATCGATGGGCGCGTTTCTACCTGGCGAATTCCTACATCTATCAGGCCGTATACAAGGGTTGGCGCAAGGACTATTTTGAGACCTTCAAACTCGGTATCAAGGGCGGCAGGATGATGCAGGAACTCGTTAGAGAAGATTCGCTTTTCTTCGACGCATACCTTGCCGCCGGGACATTCGAGTATTTCTGGGCGCGGGCCTCGCGCTATCTGCCGTTCTTGAATATTGGCGGCGGTGATGTCCAGAGCGCGCTCAGAAAGCTGCATCTTGCCGCCGACAAAAGCCGGTACTCGGGTCCGACCGCCAGAAATTCCCTCGCATTCATCTATGGGGAAGAGGGTGAGTACGAAAAAGCCGCGGCGATCGTCGAAAGCCTCAGGGCAGAATACCCCGCCTCGAAGACATTTCTGTGGAGCGAGGCGGATCTTGAATTCAAGCGAAGGGACTATCGGTCGGCCGCTGATTTGTACGAAGACCTCTACCAGCGATACGATGCGCTTGCCAACAAGAATTATGCAAACCTGGCGCAGTGCCGTCTCTACGTCGGCAAATGCCTTGCCGAGTTGGGTGAAAAAGATGGAGCGAGGGCGCATTTGAAGGAAGTCATCAGATTCAAAGAGCACTCAGGCCGGTATCCGCAGATCAAGGAATATATGCGCGAGGCGTATACCTTGCTCAATCGCCTTCTGTAAGAACATTGCCGCCGCCAGTAATGAAGAGATCCCAAAGCAGGGCCGATAAGACACTGTTGATGATCACCTACTACTGGCCGCCTCTTGGCGGTCCTGGATCACTGCGGCCGGTGAAATTCGCCAAGTACCTGCCCCGTTTCGGCATCATGCCGAAGGTCATTACGCGTAAAGAGATTGCCTATCACAGCTATGACCGGTCATTAGCGGATGACGTGCCCGGCATCGATGTCACGAGGACCGATTCGTTTGACCCGGCGCGCATCCTGTACCGGCTTGGGATGAGAGATTACCGGGTCAAGGACTGGCACGGCACGATAAAGCGTGCGGTCAATCTGCCGGACAACAAACTGCCGTGGGCTCCGTTTGCCTACCATGCGGGCAAGAAGAAGGATTTTGACCAGATATTTGTCACGGCGCCGCCGTTCAGTGCCTTCATCACCGGTTACTACCTGGCAAAGAGCACGGGTAAACCTTTTATCGCCGATTTTCGTGATGCCTGGCTGGAGTATCCATTCATGCGCTACGAAGGATCGATCCAGAAGGGTTTCGCGCGCTACTGGGAGGAAAAAGTTGTTGCCAGCGCAAAATGCATCACGGTGGTGGATGAGAACATAGAGAGGGCGCTCACTGCCCGGTACCCTCAACGCGCCGGCAAGATATCGGTCATTCCCAACGGTTTTGACCCTGATGATTTCGCGCAGACGGTCAGGTCTGGTGTTTTTACGATATCGTATCTGGGGACGATCAGGCCGGAGCGGGACCCGGAAAACGTGCTCCGCGCAGTCGGTAAATTCTGCACCATGAGAAGGATCGGTGCGGACAAGATCAGATTCAAGTTCATAGGGCATGTTGAAGAGCGCTTCCTGCGCCGGATGAGAAACAACACGTTCGTGGAAACAATCGGCCATCTGCCCTACAAGGACGCGATACGTGAATTCTGCAATTCACATCTGGCGGTTATGATCACGACCGGCAGCGAATATTTTTTTCCGAGCCGGCAACAAGAGTACCTTGCTTCCGGCTTACCGGTCATTGTGTGCGGCAAGTCAAAGGGCTTGCATGTTATGGCCGATGCTTTCAAAGAAGGCTATCCGGGTTGGACCTTTGATTTCGATGACATTGAAGGAATGAGTAAGAAGATATATCATGTATACCAGAAGTGGGCAACCGGTTCAATCATCGAGGGCAAGACCCCCTATAAGGAATACACGCGCGAGAATCTGACCGGGGTGCTGGCCGGACTGATAAGACAGAAGCGGAGAAGCTGAGACGTTGAGAAGCTGCGCACCCCGCCGTTGGCGCCGGGATGTCCCGCCCCGATGGGGCGGGACGGGCAAATCGGCTGCCGTATTTCAACAGGAAATCCCGTTTCTTTACCAGAAACGGGATGCTCAAATTGGCGACCAAATCATAGATTTGGGGAAAAGGAAATTCTCCATAAGGTTCGCCGTTTCACTGCGCGAAACGGCATGTTGAAATCGGCAGCCGCATCTATCTTCATTCCAATCGATATCTGCGGGCCGATTTCACATGGGCAGGGAAGGATTCGAACCTCCGAAGGCCTTCGCCAGCAGATTTACAGTCTGCCCCCGTTGTCCACTTGGGTACCTGCCCTTACAGATCGTTTCACGGTACATGGCAGCGATGCCCGTATCATAACTCGTCATCATCTTTCGATTTCGCACCCCAATGACAATGACCAAGAACATCACCGGCCGCGATGCCGTATAACGAACGCGGCCGACGTTCTCACAGAAGCCGGCGGCCAGATTCGAACTGGCGACCTGCTGTTTACAAAACAGCTACTCTACCACTGAGTTACACCGGCGTTTTATTATTCGAGTAATAATATGGAAAAACCGTCCAAAGTCAAGGCATGTGGGGAATTGCAGAGAGTCATGATAAGTTGAGGGCCGGGACACCGGAAGATCCGGTCCCGGCCCTAACCCTCTTACGTTTGTCAAGCACGAAGCACGAA
>JACUUY010000238.1 GCA_014859085.1 Caldifarciminota bacterium | reverse complement strand
AGACCGTCAAACGCCCTTTTATCATGGATCCTCGATCGTGTATCATGCATCTGATATTTACAACGTCCTTGGCCGGGTTCGGCGCTATGCTCAGCCGGCGCGGCACCGGCGCTCCCAGAGCATATTCGGCAATGCCGGTGCTGCCCGCGACCTCACTGCTCAATCGCGACTCGGTGCCGGCCTTGATCTGCGCCGTGACGCAGTAGTAGCGCGTCACGCCGGCCGGTATCGTGTGATCGTCATAAGTGGTGCCGGTGATCAAGGCATCGTTCAACCGTGTATACGGACCACCCGCATTATCACTCCGGTATACGTTGTAGCCGGCGATATCCGGTTCACTGTTGGCGTCCCAGTTCAGGTGTACATGATCTGAATAAGGTGCCGCGGCAAGATCTTCGGGCGCATCCGGATGGAGCCAGCCGGTATGCCAGTTGTCGTGGAAGAACGTCCCCCAATCCGTGAGATAGCCGCGATACGGAATGTCCGCAACCGTGAACAGATCAACCGCGCCGCTCGACGTGACGAGCGCGATCTCGATGTCGCCGTCCTTGTCCACATCACCGGCGGCCGGGCTGTTGGGCAATGCGGCGCCCGAGGTTACGGCCGGCCAGTCCGTAGCCAGCGAACCATTGGCCTTGTAGGCATATAGGCTGCCGGGCGTGAAATTATCCGCGATCACAACCTCGCGCACGCCGTCGCCATCCACATCCAGGATGATCGGCGAACATTCCATATTGCCACACATGACCGGCCAGCCTCCAAGGGCACTTCCGTTATGGTGCCGGAGCAAGAGACTGGGGGTACCCCAGTTGTGTCCGCCGCCCGGGATTTCCAGGTCTCCATCACCATCAATATCGCCGGGCGCGGGCGTGGTATAGGTCTGGGGGCCGGGATAGGTTTGGGGCCAGTTGCTGAAAGGGGTACCGTCATGATGGTAGATGCCGACATAATTGCTCACGCCCAAATAATAATACGAGTGGAGGATCTCAAGATCGCCGTCGCCATCGAGATCGGCAAGGACCGGCTGGGCATAGCTCATGCCGCCGGCGACGTTCAACAGCGGCCAACCGGGTTTGGTCTGGCCATTCTGGTCCCACACGAAGATCGAGTAGTACGAAAGGCAGACGATCTCGAAGAGACCGTCATTGTCGATATCGGCGACGGACGGCGTCGCGACCGCCAGATAGTCGGTGCTCTGCGGCCAGCCCGGATAGATCTGCCCGTCGTTGTACCAGACGATGACCGAACCGGGTTGGCCCGATGCCGTGCGCGCCGCGATGATCTCCAGGTCTCCATCCTGATCCAGATCGAAGAGCACGACCGACGAAAAGCCCGGGATATTGCTCCCGGCATATATCGGCCATCCGGGGAAAAATGTGCCGTCATGATTGAATACGTAGACGTAGCCGTTGCGCGTCGGGATCACGATCTCGAGATCGCCGTCATTGTCAATGTCGCCCACCGCGGCCTTGGCCTGGATCATGCCAGCCAGGCTTACCGGCCACCCCGGCAGCAGATTACCCGTATAATCCCAGACGCGGAGCAGATTGTCCGTGGAACCGGCGATTATCTCAAGGTAACCGTCGCCATTGATATCGGC
>JACUUY010000237.1 GCA_014859085.1 Caldifarciminota bacterium | reverse complement strand
GAGGCTGATGTGTAACTTACCCCTTGACTATATTAAACCAGGGCTGACCCCATCGACACCTATTCATCACCGTAATCGACTTGCCGGGCAAATAGTATCCAGTTGCCAGGTCCGACTTCTAACATTCTATCGAGGTTTTTCCTTACAAACAGCAACGACATGATGCATGAAGCGCCTCATGGACTCCACATCAATGCCGAGCGGAAGATTCCCATAACTGCGATACCACCACTTCACTGCTTCTGCACCATATCCCGATTCTTCAAGTATGTATGCGTACAATCCTCGCCCGAACCCCGAAACACTCAGGTATTCTTCTGCCGCGCTCAACAAAGACATAGCTTCTGACAACGAATCGACTCTCAACAACATGAGCACATCATAGCCGACCTGTAACCTACTGGACGGAATGCCCGATTGTCTCAAGTCATCCAGAGCATGTGGATCACCGGCTGATATCTTGAAGACCATACGATTGTACAGATCTACCGTGTCCAGCTCTGTGTAAGAACCGATACTGTCCATGGTGGCAACCGCGTCGTCAAAACGGCCGATTCGCCATAGAAAAGTCGCCTTCGTTCTCAAGAAGCGAGGTGATGTACGGTTGATTCTCTCATCGCTGTAATAATGGTAGTAACGCTCATCATACATCAGGGTCTTATCAAGCCACTTTGCCGCATTACTTGCGTCACCCTTCCCAGCATATATCATCGCCAGCATCAGGCAGTGCCTGTACGGCCCCCAGTAACCACCGATCGTGCCGCGGTAATACTTGATTGCCTCATCAGTCCGACCCATCAAAGCGTACGACTGGGCAATGAAACCCTCGACATCATAATAATCTCTCGTGCCATATCGGTGATGGAAATCTTTGCCGGCCAGACGCTTGTATTCTTCGAAAGCATCCAACATTTCATCATAGAAACCGAGAGTACCGTACACGTGACCCAGCCAAAGCCAATAATATGGATGCTTGTCCACGGGATTCATATCACGCACTCTCTCCAACTCTGCCCGGGCTATGTCGATACTGTCCATCCTGAGGTAGCACATGGCCATCTTGAACCGAGCTGCACGACTATCCGGCTTCAGGTCCAGTACGCGGCTAAGTTCCTGCACGGCATTAGTGTAATCCTCCAGGCCATAGTAACAATTCGCCAGCGTGAAATGCAATTCGTGCACGCCGGGATTCTTCTCGATCTCGACCTTGAGCGAATCAATCTGGGACGATAGGTCTCGTGCGGCTAGCGAGGTGACAAACAACGTCACAACGAAAAACGCAACTCTACACATGTCCCATTATAATAACCACGTCAATAGTCGTCAATATGTTGAATACCAACATACAGGTACCGCCGATCAATAGCCGAACTCAACACGATCTGAAGAATTCATAGTTTCTAGTTTCCAGGTCTGACCCCGCTTCCGCGTGCTAGTTGTGAAGTGTGAAGATTTGACCCCATTCCGTCCACAGGTATTTTTTCTTCAACTGCTCGGCGCGCTTGGCGCCCTGCTCGGTGATCATGACCGACTTTGCCCGAGAACTACCCCTCAAATCATCCTTGTCAACGAGGGCGTTGATGATCTCAAATGGATAACCCTTCCAG
>JACUUY010000087.1 GCA_014859085.1 Caldifarciminota bacterium | reverse complement strand
CCTGATGCAATCAGTAATCACTGGCTAATATACAAGGCATAAACTTATAAACTTCCCATCCCTTCCAGTTAGCTGTTATTCTGGAATACGTTTGGCTGCCAGACCACTGTTTTGGTCATTAGTGTTTTGTGTTTTGAATTTGTTCCCCTGCGGGGATTCTCGTAAATGGCACCAAATCGAAGATTTGGGTATTTACGGAATCAGGATTTAGATATTCGGATTTAGAATTTCACGGCGTCGGAGTGGGTCATTGACTTCACCCGCTATTTCTGTATAATGGAATGAAAGGAGTCATATGGCACGGAAATGTGCGATTTGCGGCAGAGGTGCTCGCGTCGGTTCGAAGATCAGCCACGCCGATAACGTTTCAAAGAGAAAGTTCAACATTAACCTGCAGCGCGTCAAAACGAAGATGGGCGGTGAAACGAAGAGAATACTCGTGTGCACCAGGTGTCTGCATGCCGGCAAGGTGACCAAAGTCAAGTAATCCAGTGCCGAGATCCAGTCCCTTTGACTATTTATTCATTCTAAGACCCCTCATTCTCATTCCGGTGTGGAATTTCCTGCTCATCGGCAGTTATCTTGCCGGCCGGCAGGGCCGGTTCACGCCCAACATCATCATCGGGCTCATCATCTACACGTTGGTTATGGGCGGCGTCTACATTCTCAACCAGATAATGGATATCGAGACTGACCGCCTGAACAAGAAACTCTACCTGCTGGCCGAGGGTCTGGTGACGAAGCGCGCCGCTTACATCGAGATCGCGTTGCTCTGGATTGGTGCGCTCCTCTTGTCAATACGTTTCGGCTGGCTGTTTGTCGCCGCGATTGTCTTGTCCATGGTCCTGGGGATAATGTATTCGGTGCCGCCGGTGAAGCTCAAAGGAAAGCCGGTCCTCGACACGCTGGCCAACGGACTCGGCTACGGGACGATCAACTTTGCGGTCGGCTGGCTGCTCGTCCGGGGACTGGAGCCGGGGACGTTCATCCGCTTCCTGCCGTACGTGTTCAGCATAAGCGCGGTCTTCATCAACACGACGATCGTCGATGTCGAAGGCGACCGCAAGGCCGGCGAGCTGACGACCGGCGTCCTGCTCGGCCCGAGGGCATCCCACGCGGTCTCCACGTTCGTGATGGCGGTCGCGATCGTGCTGGCTTATATCGGCAGGGACTATGTCTGTCTTGTGCCGGCCGCCGTGTCATTCCCACTTTTTGTTTATGGCGCCGTTTACGCCCTGGTCCATGACCGCGTCCACCGCAGGGTAACGATCGCCTCATTTCGGTTGCCGGGTTTGATATTTACGCTGATCACGGCCTTCCTGTACCCGGCGTATATACCACTTCTGTTCGTCGTATTGATCGGGATGCGGGTTTACTACAAACAGCGGTTTGGCATGACCTACCCCACGCTGTCAAATGGTTGAACGATCAGCAGGTCGATACTGTAAGGTCTGTTGACCGTGTGCAGATAACAAAAAAGGGATGGCTAGACCATCCCTTTTTTGACATTTGTGCTGTTATTTCAATGCATTTTTAAGGTCACGCCCCGCCTTGAACTTCGGCGCCCTCTTGGCTGGTACTTCGATCGTCTCACCAGTGCGAGGGTTGCGAGCAGTTCTTGCCTGCCTTTTGGTAACAGAGAACGTTCCGAAACCCACCAGTGCCAATTTGTCACCATTCTTGAGCGCGTTAGTAGTTGCCTCAACAAAGGTATCGAGAGCAATACCAGCAGCGCGCTTGGAGATCTTCGCCCGTTGAGCAATAGTCTCGATCAATGCTGCCTTGGTCATAGGTATTCACCTCCTTCCTTTCATTATTAGCATTATTCTATACGTAATTAGAGATTTGTCAAGCCCCAATTGACGTGTTTTCAATGGCTGGCGCGTCACGGCTATTCACCGGTCAAAGTTGACACGATTGGATTAATTGCTATAATAGAAATAATGATGAAAAAAATCGGCATTCTGACCAGCGGCGGTGATGCACCGGGCATGAATGCGGCGATCAGATCAGTAGTTCGAACCGCAGTACACCACGGGCTCGAAGTAGCGGGGATCAGGGACGGCTACAATGGCTTGGTTTCAAACAGCATTCAGAATATCGGCCGTGGTGCGGTCGCCAATATAATTCAGCGTGGCGGCACGATACTGGGGACGGCGCGCTCCGACGAATTCCAGAGCGAAGAGGGCATGGGACGGGCCAAGCGAACCCTTGAACAGAACTCGATCGACGCGCTCATCGTCATCGGCGGCGATGGGACGATGCGCGGTGCCCATGAATTTTCTCTGAAGCACGGCGTGCGAGTGCTGGGCCTGCCAGGCACGATCGATAATGATCTGTACGGCACTGATTTCACGATCGGCTTTGACACGGCGATCAACAATGCGCTCGAGGCGATCGACCGCATCAGAGATACGGCCGCGTCCCTGGAACGCCTGTTCTTCATTGAGGTAATGGGACGTTCGTCCGGTTTCATCGGCCTGGCAGTCGGTCTTGCCGGCGGCGCCGAGGATGTTTTGATCCCCGAGATTCCGACCGACATCGAGGCACTGGCCCGTAAGATCAATGAGAATACAAAAAAAGGCAAGAAATCGAATATCGTCATTGTCTCAGAGGGCGATGAAGCGGGCAACGCCTTCACGATCGCCGAGAAAGTCAGGGATCTGATCCACGAGGACTACCGCGTCGCAGTACTGGGCTATATACAGCGCGGCGGGGCGCCGACGGCGAATGACCGCATTCTGGCGTCAAAGCTCGGGTTCGCCGCGGTCGAGGCGGCAATGCGCGGTGAGAGCGGCTTCATGGTGGGCGAGATCAACCAGCAGGCCGTCTACACGCCGCTGGCGGAGACCTACAGCAAGAAAAAGATGATCGATCCGGCGCTCTACAGAATAATCGAGATTTTGGCTACCTGATCCATAACTGAGGAATTGGCTTGTCGCGGGGTCTTTGCACAGGGGCTCGCCAGAGCTCGGCCGCCCGGTCCGGGCTCACAGCAGATGGTGCTGGGAAAACGAATAGTAGGCGTCCTCGGATATTATCACGTGGTCGACTATGTTGACGCCCACGATCTCGCCGGCCCGGCATAGCCTTTCGGTTATCTTGAGATCGTCCTCAGACGGCCTGTTTATCCCGCTGGGATGGTTATGGATCAGGAATATCGCGCTCGCGCATTCATTGATCGCGAATTGGAAGACTTCGCGTGGATGGACCAAGCTCGCATCGAGAATGCCCTTCGATACCGTGTGGTCATTGATGAAAGTGTTCCGTCCGTCCACGGCCGCGACCTTGAACACTTCGTACTTGAGCCCGCCGATCAGTGGATAATAGTACTTGTAGATATCTTCGGGATTCTTGAATTTGATCTTCTGGCTGCCTTTGTTGGAAAGCGAGCGCCGGCCGGCTTCGAGCGCCGCAAGGATCGATACTATCTTCACGCGGCCCAGTCCGGGTATCCCGAGGTTTTCGATCTCGCCGACCGTTTTCTGGCTTAACTTCTTGAGGCTGCCGACTTTGTTGAATATCGTCTTGGCCAGGTCGACCGCGGTCATATTCCTTGTACCCTTGCCGATGATGATGGCAAGGAGTTCGGTGTCGGTCAGACCGTAGCTTCCTCTTTCGTAGAATTTTTCCCGGGGCCGGTCGCTGGCGGGCCAGTCTTTTATCTTCAACTACTTAAACAGGGCAAAGCGCACGATAAAACCGGCAAAGACAATGGAAACGGTCGTCATCAGTTTTATCAAGATGTTGAGCGATGGCCCGGCTGTGTCTTTGAAAGGATCCCCAACGGTATCGCCGACGATCGAAGCTTTGTGCTCGGCCGAACCCTTGCCGCCGAGCTCGCCTTTTTCAATGTACTTTTTCGCGTTATCCCAGGCGCCGCCTGAATTTGCCGTCATGAGCGCGAGCGCGAACCCGGTTATCAGCGCGCCTGCCAGGAGGCCGACAACGCCGTTCGGTCCCAGCAAAATCCCGATTACAATGGGCACGGCAACGACCAGCAACGACGGCACGATCATCTCTTGCTGGGCGGCTACGGTGCAGAGGCGCACGGCTTGCGCGTAATCAGGGAGTGCAGTGCCTTCTAACAGGCCCTTGATTTCTCTGAACTGGCGCCGGACTTCCATGACGATCTTGCCGGCGGTCTCGCCGACCGCTTTGATCGTAAGTGAAGAGAACAAAAATGGCATCATGCCACCGATGAACAGGCCGATAATGACCTGGGGATTGGCGATGCGCAGGTCCAGTTCAGGAAAGACGCGCACGACCTGGCTGCGATACGCTGCGATCAGAGCGAGCACGGTCAGGGCCGCAGAACCGATGGCAAATCCTTTGCCCGTTGCCGCCGTGGTATTGCCAATGGCGTCCAGGGCGTCGGTCCGTGCGCGTACTTCAGCGGGTAGTCCAGCCATCTGAGCGTTGCCGCCCGCGTTGTCCGCGACCGGTCCGTAAGCATCGGCGGCGAGGGTAATACACAGGGTTGACAGCATCCCGACCGCGGCGATCGCCACGCCAAAGAGCCCGTGGTCCGGATTCACGGCGCCGCCCGGGAGATAATATGCTGCCGCGATCGCTATGCAAACGACCACGATCGGCGGCACGATCGACAGCATGCCGACACTCAAGCCTTCGAGGATCACGGTGGCCGGGCCGGTTTTTGCCGCCGCGGCAATACTCCTGGTCGGCCTATAGTTATCCGACGTGAACAATTCGGTCGAATACCCGAGCAGGACCCCGCACCCGAGGCCGATCAGCACCGGCCAGTAGAAACTGAAATGTCCGGGCAGCAGATAGTGTATTATGACCGCGGAGCAGAGCGCCATGAGAATGCCGGCTGACCAGACGCCCTTTCTTATCGCAAAGAGCAGAGCGCGCTGGCTCGCTTCTTCCCGGGTGCGCACGAGGAACGTGCCAATGATCGACGATAGAACGCCGGCCGGGGCCAGGACCAACGGCAGGACGATCCCTTTCATGCCCAGCCCGGCGGTGAAGGCCAGGGCCATTGCCGCGACGATAGAACCAACATAAGATTCATATAAGTCAGCGCCCATGCCGGCCACATCCCCGACGTTGTCACCGACATTATCGGCAATGGTTGCGGGGTTACGCGGGTCGTCTTCCGGGATGTTCGCTTCGATCTTGCCGACGAGGTCGGCGCCCACATCCGCCGCTTTCGTGAAGATCCCGCCGCCGACCCGGGCGAAAAGCGCCTGGAACGATGCGCCCATGCCGTAGGCAACGATCGTCTGCGTTACGACGAGCAGCCGGTTGTCCAGGGCAAGGCCGCGGTATATCCAGTTGAGCAGGAAGAACCAGAAACTGAGGTCCAGGAGGCTCAATCCGACGACAACGAATCCCATTACCCCGCCCGATGCGAACGCCACACGCAGCGCGCCGTTCAAGCTTGTCCGCGCCGCATTTGCGGTCCTTGCCGATGAATTCGTCGCCTGGGTCATGCCGATAAAACCCGAAAGAGCAGAGCAGAATCCGCCGGTCAGGAACATGAACGGAACGAAGGTGGGCAGCAGGCTGTACAGGGAAAGAACGAGGAGGAAGGCAAAGGCGATCGCGAAGATCACGGACACGACACGGTACTGCCTCGTAACATAGGCCCGGGCACCCTCACGCACGGCCTGCGCGATCTGCCGCATGAGGTCGGTGCCTTCATCATACTGCCTGGTCCGGCGGGACAGGAAGAACGCAAACACGAGAGCCGCAAGCGAGCCTGCCGGCGCAAAGACAGATATCAATAACATCCTACCTCCTCAAGCGACATATCTTCGGTTGTCTTCTCTTGTGGTCGGTCTTGGACACAATATCACGGAGTTGACGCGCGGTCTGATCGCGGGTTTCGCCCTTTTCGATCTGTCGCAGCGCTTCGTCCATTTGCTCGTAAGTGAAGCCGATCTCGCCTTCATCGGTCTGGCCGGACCAGAGGCCCGCGCTCGGCACTTTGTTGATGACGGTTTCTGGTAGGTTCAATTCACGGGCCAATGCCCGGACCTCGCTCTTGTATAGATCGCCGATCGGCAGAACGTCGCAGGCTCCATCGCCGTACTTGGTGAAGTACCCGAGCGAGATCTCGGTCTTGTTGCCGGTGCCGCAGACCAGATAATTGTTAAGATTCGCAGAGTAGTACAATACGACCATGCGCAATCGGGCTTTAATATTACCGAGTGCCAGGCGGTCGCCGTCGGGCAGCAATGTGATCATATGCTTGTAGGTCATTGTCAGATCGATGTAATGGGTCTTGATATTGACCGCCGATGCCACGGCCGCCGCATCATCGAGATCTCTGACATCGGACTCGATGGGCAGTATCAGGCCCAGGCAGTTCTCGGTCGCCTTCCGCAAGAGTGCGGCGCAGACCGCCGAATCGAGGCCGCCGCTCAACCCCAGGACAAAGCCATTGGTCGAGGTTTCTTTGATCTGCGATTTCAACCAGTTGACGATCTGCGCTGCGGCATCTTCGTTCATTTTGGAACGATTATATATACAAAACCGGTAGAAATCAAGGTCCGTGACTTCCATGTTCAACGCTTACTCCTTTGACCTCCGTGCTCCGCCATTCAGGTCGCTGCCCGAACACCGAAAGGAATGGTTCTAATAATAATACAAATTTGGAGAGCGTTTCAACAACCCCCTACCCGGCCCTTGATTTCCGGTATGATCTGCGGATAATCTTGGTGATGAAGAATAAGGAACTGGCGAGGATCTTCGAACGGATTGCCGATGCTCTGGAATTCCGGGGCGAGATGGTGTTCCGCGTGCTCGCCTATCGCAAGGCGGCGCGGGTGCTCGATGATCTTACCGAGGATGTCGAGGTCCTGCATCACTCGGGAAAACTGTCTGAATTACCGGGCATTGGCGAGGGCATCACGAAGAAGATCGCTGAATACCTCGAGACCGGCAAGATGAAGAAGTACCATGAAGCGACCAGGGGAATCCCCGATTCGCTGCTGCGCATGCTTGATGTACAGAACCTTGGGCCGAAGACACTGGCTCTGGCGAACAAGGAGCTTGGCGTGAAGACCATGGCCGATTTGAAAAGGGCGATCGCCAGCCGCAAACTCGCCGAATTGCCGCAAATGGGTGAGAAAAAGGTTGAAAATATCAGAAAAGGCATCGAACTCTACGAACGCGGACATGAACGACTATCGATCGCGGTTGCGGAGCGCGTCGCGTCCGCAGTCATCGTCTATATGAAGGAGCGCGCAAAGATAAAGGATATTTCGTCGGCCGGTTCGCTGCGCCGATGGAGGGAAACGATCGGCGATGTCGACATACTGGTGACCGGCAAAGATGGTGCAGAGATCGTCAGGGTTTTCACAGAATACCCGGGTGCTGAGCGCGTTCTGGCCGCAGGCGAGACCAAGGGTTCGGTCGTGGTCGAGGGCGGGGTGCAGGTCGACCTGAGGATTGTGCCGCCGAAATCCTATGGCGCGGCACTGCAGTACTTTACCGGCTCCCTGGTGCACAATGTGAGGTGCCGTAACATCGCGAAGGCAAAGGGCATGAAATTGAGCGAGTACGGTTTATTCAGGGGCGCAAAGGTTGTCGCCGGCAGGACCGAAGGCGAGGTCTATGATCGGCTCGGGCTCGGTTATATCCCGCCCGAACTCCGTGAAGACCGCGGTGAGATCGATGCCGCGCTGGCCGGCAGATTGCCCAGGCTGGTGGAAATGAAGCATATCCGGGGCGATCTGCAGATGCACTCGGTCTACTCGGATTCGGACGCGACCATTGCCCAGCTTGCGCAGGCTGCCGCCGAACTGGCGTACGAATACATCCTTATAACCGATCACTCGCAGTCGGCACGATACGCGCACGGCGTGGAGATCGAACGGTTGCGCCGGCAGTGGCAAGAGATCGACAAGCTCAACAAGCGGTCCGGCGTGCGGATCCTGAAGGGCACCGAGGTCGATATCCTGCCGAGTGGTAAACTCGATTATCCGGACGAAGTTCTGAAGCAGCTCGACCTGGTCGTGGCCTCGATCCATCAGGGGTTCAAGAAGAACGTGACCGAACGGATCTGCGCGGCAATGGACAACCCTTACGTCGACATTATCGGCCACCCGACCGGACGGCTGATCTCGTCGCGCGAGGGCTATGCCGTGGATCTCCACAAGGTGATGGAAAAGGCGGCCGGGACCGGCACGTGGCTTGAGCTGAATGCTTACTGGGACCGGTTGGACCTGAATGACACGAATGTCAGGGCGGCCCGGGATATGGGTATTAAGATATCGATCGGCACTGACGCCCATGATACGAAAGGGCTGGAGTGGATGAAGTTCGGGGTCGCGACCGCGCGCCGGGGCTGGCTCGAGCCCGGAGATATCGTCAATACGTACCCGCTCAAGAAACTCCTTGCCTCCAGGAAGCTGCATCGGATGAAGTAGCGCGGTCGGTCTCCCCCCGCGTCAAAAGTTAACAGAAAAGAGTGAAAAACCAGGGGGCATGAAAATTGGGATGCAATATCGGGGCAAAGCAGGGATAAAAGTATACAGAATCAACCAGGTTGGGGTCAGTAGTTGTAGATCCGCTCGCCCGCGGCCAGTTCCGCCAGGTGGACCCGGGCATAGGCGGCATGGACCGTGGCCGGATACCCCTCGAGTATCTCAGTGAATAGCCCGGTCGCGGCTGCCGCGTAGGCCGGATCGGCCGTGAGCTCGAACAGCACCCGGTTGAGGAAGCCGGCCTCGGTCAGGCCGAGCACGTGTTCGTCGGTGTCGGCGTATTGCCGGCAGAATGCGTGCCACATCGCGAGTTCCTGTTCGATGATCCCGATCGAATCGGGCCAGGGCAGGTGCGCGGTCCGGAAGATGTTGATCAAACGATACTGCGCTTTGGACGCGTAGGGACTCGCCGGGTGCTCTTCCAGGATCCGGCGGTAAGCGTCGCCGGTGTAGTAATTCTGTCCTGTCCGTTCATTGCGGGCGATCGACGGCAGGGAGTCGCTGCCGGGCCGGGCCGCGAGCATCTCCATTGCCTGACCCAGGTAGTACAGGGCTTCGGCCGCGTATTCGGAATCGCCGAAGCGCTCGATGAAGATGTCGAGGAGCCGGCTCGCCCTGGAATACTCGCCTTCGTCGAAATTCCCCCGGCCAAACACAAAGAGCTCGTGTTCGGCGATCCCGGCTTCGAGATCGATCATCACGTGACGGTCCAGCTCGCCCAGAGCCGTGTCGCACCGGACTTGGTAGCGGTCATTGCTCCGGTCCACGATCTCGACCGTGTCCGCGGTGTTGAGGATGCGCATCTTGTGGTCGCTGCCGTAGAACCAGACGTTGTCGACGATGATGACACCGGGATTCGCCGCTGTCATCAGTAAGGCGAGAATGAGTATCATGAACCAAGTATACGGATTACGGGACCGCAGTCAATGGACCCTTGGAGATTCACGACAACTACTGGCCCGAAAGTCACTGGCAACGGAAACCATCCATGACCAACATAAACACCCCGTATCCCCCTATCTCTTGGCTGCTCGCAGGGGTTTACTGGTGTTCCTAGTGTATTGTCCCATAAATCTATTGACATTTGAATTATTATGTGTATAATTAA
>JACUUY010000086.1 GCA_014859085.1 Caldifarciminota bacterium | reverse complement strand
TTTTGAAAACCGAGGCATTGGTTGATTCGGGCGCGAACATATCCGTTTTTTCATCTGATATTGCAGATTATTTGGGGATTGAATTAACGAGTGGAAAGAAAATATATTTGCAAAAGAACAAATTACTCTTGAAATCAAACAAGCCTAAGAAAATTCAAAGAAAATAGATTTCATATTATCCCAATAACCGAAGAAGACCATCTACCGGATGTCTCTGCTACCTGAATTTCTCATCCGTCTTTTTATTCAGCGCTTCTGGCGTTGACAACGTTATGCTTGACCCCTTTTCTCATTTCTTAATTTGACAATTTTGAATTCATGAAATCCATTACTACAGCTATTACCTTGAAAATGTTAGTTTGTTTATCGAATAGAAGCAAATGAGCGCGGGAGATGGGGGGTTCGGGGGTTTTTTGTTTATTATGATGGAATGATGAAAATAGCTGCAATGGCACGTCATGTTATGCAGATTTGCAATGTCATTGCAAATTTGTCTTGACAAGTTCCGGAATCCCCGTATAATAAAACATGGCTAAAACGACATCAATATATATCCCAAGAGAGATGGAGGCGGTGTTAAAAGAGGCGGTCGGTCAATTCTCCGCGGTTGCCGTGACAGGACCCCGTCAATCCGGTAAGTCAACACTGCTTCGAAAAATGTTTCTCGATACTCATGCTTATGTCTCTTTTGATGATCCTCTTACCAGGGAGAGAGCGATTGCTGATCCACGGTTGTTTTTAGAGAGCCTTGGTGAAAGAATGATCGTGGATGAAATCCAGTATGTGCCTCAATTGCTCTCATATGTAAAAATACTCATTGACAAAAATAGGCATAAGCGCGGTTGCTTTCTCTTTACTGGTTCTCAGCAATTCAGCATGATCAAAAACCTGGGTGATACGCTTGCAGGAAGAGTTGCTCTTCTTGAGCTTTTACCTTTTTCAGTTACTGAAAAAGCATTGGCTTATAATCATAAGAATAAAAAGAGGGCAGCATCATTTACCGCGCAAAAGTACTTTACCCACGCCTGTTTGAGGGGTTCATTTCCGGAGATAATAGTACGTAAAGGCATTGATGTTGAACTATGGTATGGCTCCTACCAGCAGACTTATCTTGAAAGGGATATCCGGACTATCTACAATATTGGTAATTTGAGGGATTTCCAGAGATTTCTACGGCTTTTGGCGGCCCGTTGCGCTCAAGTGCTTAATCTGAGCTCTCTCGCTGCTGATTTGGGCATAGTCGTCAATACTGTAAAGAGGTGGTTATCAGTGTTGGAAGCGAGTCGTATTGTATACTTACTGAACCCTTATTCCGGGAATATTGGGAAAAGAATAACCAAAAGTCCTAAGGTTTACTTTCTTGATTGCGGTTTTGTATGCCATCTGCTATCTTTGAAAGATGAAGACTTCCTATTAAAAGGACCGATGGCTGGGGCATTGTTTGAGAATTTTTGCCTCCAGGAGACGATTAAGGCGATTTTCAATTATGCAAAATCAATGAGCGTTTTTTATATCAGAGCACAAAACGCTTTGGAGGTCGATTTGATTATAGAAAAAAGCAGCAAGCTCTATCCTGTAGAGTTCAAACTGACCAAAACGCCGACTATGCAAATGGGCGAGCCAATACTTAGATTCAAGAGGCTATTTCCAAAATTATCTATTATGCCAGGTAGAATAGTTTCTCTGTGCTCCGAAAATATCCCCTTGACCAGAGACATAGCTGTTCAGACTATGGATGATTATCTTCATTGGCTGAAAAGTGCATGACGCCGATGCATGAAGGATTTCTCTAATAAAATGAACGGATGGGGTCAAATCATCTCAGTGCTTCATCTCGATTCTCTCGATACTATAGCGATACTTTTTCTCACCGTGCTTCGAAACCCTTGGTCAGCATCTCGATACTTACAGCTCGAAACTTGACATTACAGATTTATTGTTCATCCAAGAATGGCAGGTTGCAAAAAGGGGACAGGCAAAAAAACGGTACGCGCCATTTCCGTACATCAATGGCATCTTGATACTGAAGAAGTTTAGAAGATGAGAAATCGAGCGCGTAGTACCTTAATACTGCAGAAGCTTAGAACATAACAAGTTGAGAAAGCAAGAAGATAAGGACACGCACTTTCTCGCTTTTTCCCACTAAGTTGCTTTTTGTATGCCTGCGGGCATAGTGAAATCGGGTGATCAGGTATGTATCCAGTTTTCGGCAGTATTTGAAGTCAAGATTGCCATGCGTCGGACTTTCGAGGATCCTTGACTATTATTTCCGATAATATATAATAATTGTATATTATGAGAAACAGTGAGATAGCATTAACCGCGATGATCCTCTCGCACGTTGAAAAATTGCCTTATTTTTCAGTGGATAATCTCAAGATCCTCGACGTGCCTTTGTATCACCTCAGAATTGCCCTTTCACGGTTTGAGAAGAAGGGTAGGGTAGTTCGTCTGAAGAAAGGGTTCTATACTTCCGCGACATATCTTGAGAAGGTCAAGAACAGTGGAATGTTTACGTCATTTGTTGAGTTTGTATCCAACAAAATGTATGCTCCTTCTTACCTGAGTTTGGACTATGTACTGTATGAAAGCAATGCGTTGACAGAAGTACCAACCAACTATACTCTGGTGACAAGAAATAAAACTTATAAGGTAATGGGGTCAAATCTAAACACTTAACAACACGAAATGCTACGCTGAAGACACGTCCGCACAGCGGACTGGAGACACGCTATCGCTGAAGACACGCCTGCGCTGCATTAAACGCGCTTCGCGCTGAAGCTGAACGCCTTCGGCTGTAACCAAATGAAAACTCACTTCGGGCTGCATAAAACGCTTCGCTGTACTGAACGCCACTACGTGGCTGTACCAAACGCCCTTCAGGCTGTAATAAAACGCAACTCCGTTGCTGTAACCACATTAATACGCCCTGCGGCTGTACTGAACGTCCGCCCGAGGCGGATTGAAGACACGCTGCGCTGAACACTGAATAATCAAATACACACTGAATACACTGAACACAGCGCGGGCTGGTGCAGCATATTTCGGGTTTCTAAACTTCTTGACAATCGCGCCTGACGGGATATCGTAGGATCAACACACAATGGACCAGATTTGGAAAGGATAACTAAAGAATGAGACGAAAGCAGAAGATCATACTCGTTGCCGGAGCCAGACCGAACTTCATGAACCCCGTTAGAGATGCGTAAATAATGAACCGTGTACGTGGGTGTGAGATGTGGAATGATGACTGGCGAAGTCTTGTTATTGATGTATGCATTACGGACACGCGAGCGTGTCCTATCTCTAGCCCGTTAGAGTTCCTATGGGGGTTAAAGCACGTATTCGTCATTGTCACCACAGATATGATCAAACGGTGGTATCTGTATTGATGCACAGACCTCTAACGGGTCTCTAACGGGGTGAAGGGCGCCGATGAAGAAAACTAAGATCATTTTGGCTGTTGGCGCAAGGCCGAACTATATGAAGGCCGCGCCAGTCTATTTTGAGCTCAAGAAATACAAGAAATTCCAGCCATTGCTGGTGCATACGGGTCAGCATTATGATGCGGGGTTGTCCAAGGTCTTTTTCGACGACCTGAAGCTGCCCAGGCCCGATATCCACCTGGGTCTAGGCTCGGGCACGCATGCGGTCCAGACCGGCAAGATCATGGTCGCTTTTGAGAAGGTGTGTCTGAAAGAGAAACCAGACCTCGTCGTCGTGGTGGGTGACGTCAACTCGACAATCGCCTGCGCCCTGGTTGCGGCCAAGCTCTGGATACAAGTCGCCCATGTCGAGGCCGGGCTGCGCAGTTTTGACCGGACCATGCCGGAGGAAATCAACCGGCTGCTCACTGATCAGATATCAGATTATCTCTTCACGACATGCGTCGATGCCGACGAAAATCTGCTACGCGAGGGCATTGACAAGAGAAAGATCTTCTTTGTCGGCAACACGATGATCGACAGCCTGAACAAGCATCTGAAGGCCGCGCGGGCGGCGCGCGCCTGGGAAAAGCTGGGCCTCGGCAATGGGCCGTACGCGCTCATGACCCTGCACCGGCCGTCCAATGTCGATGACAGGAAGACGCTGCAGCGCGTGTTCGATGGAGTTAACCCGGTCGCGCAGGGATTACCGGTCGTGTTTCCGGTCCACCCAAGGACCCTTAAGCAACTGGATGGCATTACATGGACACGGTACGATAGGAAGGCCGGGAAGGGAATCCTGAATCTCGCGCCGCTCGGGTATCTCGGTTTTCTGGGTCTGATGGAGCGGGCTTCGCGCGTTCTCACTGATTCCGGCGGCATCCAGGAAGAGACGACGATCCTCGGCGAGCCGTGCCTGACGTTACGCGATAACACGGAACGACCCATTACGGTCGAGCAGGGAACGAATATGCTGGTCGGCAATGATCCGGATAGGATTGTCCGAGTTGCGCGGCGTCAGTTGAGAATGGGGAAGAGGCGTAAATGTACTCCGAAGTACTGGGACGGCCGCGCCGCCATACGAATTGCCAAAATACTAAATCTTCAATTCAGAAGGTAAGAAGGTGAGAAGTTCAGAGGGCGAAAGATGAAGAAGAAAGTAAGGAAGAAGGTGGATAGGGTGTCGGATAGCAGGCTGATTGCGCATTTCAGGGATTTGGATGTCTACAAGAGGGCGTTCGCGTTAGCAATGAGAGTATTCGAGATTACCAGGGCTTTCCCTGCAGAAGAGAGGTATTCTCTGGTTGACCAGATCAGGAGGTCGTCACGCTCTGTATGTTCCAATATCGCCTGCCCTGTGTAATATGGTTATTGTTTATGTGTTACGGAGTAGAAAGGACAAACGGTTTTACGTAGGATGCACGAATGACTTGAGAACACGTTTTGAGTTGCATAATAAGGGCAGAATTGCGTCGACAAAGCTTCGAAAACCTTTTGATCTGGTGTATTATGAAGCATGCCGTAGCAGAGATGACGCTTTGCATCGAGAAAAATATTTGAAAACGACCTATGGCAAGAGATACATCCATAATAGAATAAAGCACTATTTAAGAGATCCGGCCGTACCTGATTAAATTACACAGGGTAAGAAGCTTGGAGGAAGAGAAGGTACGTCGCAGTTTTCAAGAATAAATTGACCGACGCAATGCAGGAGGCATCGGAAACGCAGTGCTGGTTAGAGTTTTCGTTGGCCTGTGGATATATTGATGCTCATCTATTCTCTGAATTTGATAACGAGTATGATGAGATAATATTGATGTTGAATTCGATGGAGAAGAAAGCCTCCAAGTTCCGCTACTGATGTTCCATTCAGCAGGATGATCCCATGAACTGCTGTTTTGCTGTACGGTATCTGTCGTTATGTCTACACCTTCATACGTTCTGAATGTCTTAGCTTCTGCAGTGCAGCTGCTTACGTTCTCATTTTCTGTCGTGATGTCTACACCGTCTTACCGTCTGAATTTCTTACGTTCTGTCATAAGAAGGGAGGGCATATGCCGTTGTTAGAAATAAACCTTTGGGCTGGTTTTGATGCGAAGAAGAAAGAGGTACTGATTTCCAGGGTTACGGATACGGTTGTGGAAGTCGTCGGTTGCCCGAAAGAGGCGGTACACATCATTATCCGCGAGGTGCCTAAGGAGAACTGGGCAGATTCCGGGCTCCAGCACTCAAAGAAATTCAGGTAATTCAGTTTCGTGTATCATAGATGTAAAGTGTTGGACGTAGCTGACGGTTTTCTGACCTGATTTTTGCATTTTTGCCCACCGATTGGCGTGTTATCCGATTACGTTCGTGATTAGTTGCCTCTTGACTGATCGATTATCCCACTTATAATAGTAGATGCGAGTTCACTTTTTACACAAAAAAATGGAAAAACTGAATTCATTTAAAGTACAAAAGAAATTGAGAGAGAAAGAAGTATCTGTTTTTTCTCCGTTGGATTTTCAGCGGATTTTTGGCGTTTCCTATTTTGCTGCGAAGAATTTTATAAACAGACATACCACTACCGGGCTATTTACCAAAATCAGAAATGGACTCTATGTCGTGACCGATGCCAAACCACCCAATTTCATTCTTGCCAACAAAATATATGAGCCTTCCTATATTTCCTTTGAGACTGCATTGTCATATTACAATATCATACCTGAAACAATCTATACGGTATTTTCTGCCACCGTGAAACCAACGAGGGAATTTGATGCTATGGACATTTCCTATGTTTACCATCGGATAAAAAAGCAGTTGTTTTTCGCATATACGGCTCGCAAACAAGGCGGCATGACTTTTCTGGTAGCCGAGCCGGCCAAGGCTCTGGTTGATTTCCTATATTTTGTTGATCTCAGAAAGAAGGACATGCTGGAGAGAATCGATACAAGAGAGGTTAAGAAGAAAGATGCGATTGGTGTGGCTAAATACTATAATAGAAGCAGTGTGGTTAAACGCATAACCGAGCTTTATGATAAGCAGAAAACTCATTGAGGAACTCGCGGGCAAATACCAAACCATTGAAATAAACATTGCTCGTGAATATTGTCAGCATCTCTTTCTGTCTAATCTCTACCAAATGAAAAAATCAGAGAGAATTTTGTTCAAGGGAGGTACGGCTCTGAGAGTGATGTATCAGAGTCCCAGATTTTCGGAGGATCTGGATTTCTCTTGCTCTGGTGTGAAAATCAAGGACATAGAGGACCTCCTGTTGAGAAATGTGATTGAAATTGAGAAGTCAGAGATCGGTGTTGAGATATTAGAAAGTAAGTCTACTTCAGGGGGCTACCTGGGTAAACTATATTTTCGATTTTTCGATTTTGAGGAGACGATAAGGATCGAAGGCTCGTTTTGTGTTTCATGGGGTCAAATCTCTACATTCTACATTACAGATTTGTAGTGCATTTTTTATGCTCTTATTAATCGTAAAAGGGCAGAAAAGTAGTATTGCTTTCCGTTCCACAATGTTAGAATTATGGAATGATCCAGCATCGCCCGCCCCGTTAAATGAATAGTATTTAATCGGGGCCTGTCCCGTTAAATATGCACGGCGGTGGGGTCAAATCTAAACATTTGACACTGAATACACTGAACTTTCTTTCACACTGAAAACACTGAATTGCCTTTAGCACCAAGAACACTGAACGCACCAAATCCGCGCTGAGGGCATGCTGCCGGGTGTAGGGAAAAGGCTGGTTCTCGACTCCGCTCGAACAATAACGGAAAAGGTGGAGATTGCTTCGTCGCTTCGCTCCTTCCGCCTGAGGCGGACGGGCGTGATGACGGAGTACAGTCTGTGTATGGTTTCAGCTTCTGATCTTCTTAATTTCTTAACTTCTGCCGTAAAAAAAAGGAGGTCATATGCCGTTGTTAGAAATAAACCTTTGGGCTGGTTTTGATGCGAAGAAGAAAGAGATACTGATTTCCAGGGTTACGGATACGGTTGTGGAAGTAGTCGGTTGTCCGAAGGAGGCGGTGCACATCATCATCCGCGAAGTGCCGAAGGAGAATTGGGCGGACGGGGGAGTGCAACATTCTATGAAGCATAAAGACAAATCATAGCATAGCGCATAGGGCATGGAGCATAGCGCACTTCCTGAGACAGGGAGACAAAGAGACGCGGAGACGTGAAGACACGTCCGCCAAAGGCGGACTGGAGACACGTCTGCTAACGCAGCCCGAAGACACGCCTGCGGCTGGAGACACGTTCCGCCCGAGGCGGATTGAAGACACGCTGCGCTAGAGTCACGCTGTCGCTGAAGACACGCCCGCACAGTGGACTGAAGCAATGCTTCGCTGGAGACATGTCGCTTCGTTCCTGAAGCCACATCCGCCGAATGCGGACTGAAGATACTTAAACTGAGAAACGGAGAAATGAAAATGAAACAAGGGTTTGGGACCTTTGGTCGGTTTGAGCGCTGTGCGCGGCGCTTGACTATCATTTCCGATAATATATAATATTTGTATATTATGAGAAACAAGGATATGGCACTGTCAACGGTGGTTCTTGAGCACGTGAACAAATTGCCCTATTTTTCGGTAGATAACCTCAAGGTTCTCGATGTTCCTGCTTATCACCTCAGGATCGTTCTTTCGCGGCTTGAGAAAGCGGGCAAGATCGTACGCCTCAAGAAGGGTTTATATGCTTCGGCGAAACATATTGATACAGCAAGAATGGGGGGTACCTTCACTGCCTATGCGGAGTTTCTGGCCACCAAGATCTACGCTCCATGTTATCTGAGTCTGGAATATGTCCTGTATGAAAGTAATGTACTGACCGAAGTGCCCACGAACTATACGCTGGTGACAAGAAACAAGACTTATACCGTAACCAATAAGATTGGCGTATTCGTTTATCATAAGATAAAAGATGCACTTTATTGCGGATACCGAACCGTAAAGAAGAATGGATATTTGTATCATAAGGCAGAAAGGGCGAAAGCACTCTTCGACTTTCTCTACTTCAGGAAGAATATCATTCTCAACAGACAGACTGCCGAAGAGCTGCGTCTGAACCTTCACGTATACAACAAAACAGAACTACGGAGTCTATACAAGTATGCCGATATCGAACGTTCGGGTAAGATGCGCAAAATAATCAGTTTCTTGTTCTGATATGCTTGAATACATCAGATCCCTCTTGGACGAAAAGACCTCTTGCACGTTCTTGTTCAAGCGAAATATCGCAAAAGAGTATTTGCAGATACTGGTGTTGACCTTCTTGTATACACATGATGATTACCGGCATCTTATTTTCTATGGCGGCTCCTGTTTGCGGCATTGTTATGGTTTACCGCGTCTTTCCGAGGACCTCGATTTCGTTGATATCGGTAAGCGTGTCGACATCAAGAGGTTGTTGGTTGAGGTGAAGCGCTTCTTTGCTAATAGGTATGATATCACTGTCACGTCGCGAATTCAGAGATTCCGATGTATTCTGAAATTCCCCGTACTCCGAGCGCTGGGGCTCGCGACCGAATCAGATTCTGACATGCTTTTCTTGAAAGTCGAGATTTACCGTGAATTCGATTTCTGTAAGAAGTTTGATGTCGAAATCAAGCCAGTCTTCAAATTTGGAGAATCTGTACTGATAAAGACTTTTGACCTTCCGACACTGATGGCAACCAAGATACATGCGATTATGCAGAGAAAATGGGAGAAAACGGCTAAGGATGGTAAGATACTGGCTGTGGTAAAGGGCAGAGACTACTATGATCTGATGTGGTACTTACAGCAGGGTGTGAAGCCAAACATGCATTGTTTTGACGCAATATCGAGCGAGAGGGATCTGTACAGCATGCTACTTGGATTAGTGGACCAGGTCGATTCGCAGAGTGTAAAGTATGATCTTGAGGGGTTGATTGAAGATCCCGCGTATCTTAATGTTCTTAAAGACAACATACGGGATATCCTCACGTCAATCATAACCGATAGGATGTAGCTGAACGCTCCTTTACTACAGAATCTGAGTATCTAGGCAGAAGGTGAGAACTGCTGGAGCGTCGGAGAAACGGTGAAACACAAGGACAGAAGTTGAGAAGGTAAGAAGATAAGAAGTTGGAAGTGGTGGGGTCAAATCTAAACATTTGACACTGAATACACTGAACTCGACAACTCACTGAAAACACTGAAC
>JACUUY010000236.1 GCA_014859085.1 Caldifarciminota bacterium | reverse complement strand
GATCGCCAGGCTGTTCGTTGAGAAATTCGGGTCGCTCGTGACGTTCACGCCCAGCTTGCGCAACCCTTTTTCGTCGCCGGGCGTCGGCATGTGGGTCATGTGTATCTCGCACCCCTGCAGTTCCTTCAACTTCTCCAGGGCGATCTGGGCGGCCGGGTTCGTCGTGGCGCTGAAACTGAGCGCGATCAGGGTTTCTTCCAGGTCGAGGCTGACCGTTTTCTTCGACCTGAGGAAGTACGTGTCCAGACTGGAGATCGAACTGATGACCATCGGCGACAGGAGGTGGATCTTATCCGGGATCTCGGCCAGGTATTTGAGGGCGTTCAGCACCAGGCTCGAAGCGGCATGCATCAGCTGAGAATTCTTACCCGTGATGAGCGTGCCGTCGCGCAACTCCAGGGCGGCACCGCAAAAGATCCCCGCGTTCCCCTTGCCGTACTCCTTTGCCTCCTGGGCGGCCTGGCGCGCCGGCATGACCACGACCCGGTCCTCGGGCTTGATGTCCAGCTCCTCCATCAGGAGCTCAACCCGCTGCACGGTCTCGCTGTCGACAAACCCCATGACATACTCACAGCGGCACCGGAAATACCGGCGTATTACCTCCTGCTTTGAAGCTTCCCGTACCGCCCCATCGTCGACGATCCCGAAACCGGCGCGGTTCACGCCCATGTCGGTCGGCGACTTGTAGAGCGAACTGCCGGCGATCCGCGTCAGGATACGCCTCAGCACCGGGAAGATCTCGACATCGCGGTTGTAATTGACCGCGGTCTTGCCATAGGCCTCCAGGTGGAACGGATCGATCATGTTGAAATCGCGGATGTCCGCGGTCGCCGCCTCGTACGCGACATTGACCGGGTGCTTGAGCGGCAGGTTCCAGATCGGGAAGGTCTCGAATTTGGCATAACCGGATTTCACACCCTGAAGGTGGTCATGATACAGCTGCGACAGGCACGTCGCGAGCTTGCCGCTGCCCGGGCCAGGACCCGCCACGACGACCAACGACTTATCGGTCCGGACATAGTCGTTCGCGCCATACCCTTCATTACTGACGACGGTGTCCACATCGGTCGGATATCCCTTGGTATAGCGGTGCGTGTAGACGTTGACGCCGAGCCGTTCCAATTTATTCCGGAACACGGTCGCGGCCGGCTGGTTGTCAAAACGCGTGATGACGACGCCCTTCACCGGCAGATCCCACTCGCGCAGGTCGTCGATCAGGCGCAAGGTGTCGACGTCGTAGGTGATGCCGAAGTCGGCGCGCACTTTCCGGCGCTCGATGTCGCCGGCATAAATGCACAAGAGGATATCGACCTTATCCTTGAGCCGCTGCAAGAGCTGCATCTTCGCGTTGGGGTTGAAACCGGGCAGGACGCGCGCCGCGTGATAATCAAAGATCAGCTTGCCGCCGAACTCAAGATACAGCCGGCTCTCAAAATGCGCTACCCGCTTGAGGATCTCCTCGCTCTGCTCCTGCAGATACTTTTCGCTGTCAAAGCCTATCTTCTGCGTCACGGCAATAAATCCGCAAGCAAAGAAAGATTTTTAATGAAATTGCCGGAACGTAATGTGGTTGTCTGCGGTCGCTGCGTCACCGCATGATAATATCCGGTTTCACGGGTTAGTCAACAGGC
>JACUUY010000250.1 GCA_014859085.1 Caldifarciminota bacterium | reverse complement strand
CAACCCCATGCTCAATTCCTCAAAAACGCGGCGGCCGCGGCAATGCGCAGCAGCGGCTTCGGCGCTTCCATCAGCTCGGCAAAGAGATTTTTGTAGTTCTCGGCATCGTGTTCGGCCAGAGCCTGAACCGCCTGCATCGCGACCGTGACGTAGTCATCCCGCGTCGCGGCTTCGAGCCGCGCGCGCAGTGCCGGCACGTCGTGTCTGGTGAGCACGCTCGTGGCGCGGATGCGGACAAATGGATCGTTCGACTCCATGGAATTCTCCAGTGCCTCGACTCCGGCACGGTCGTTCAGGATCAACAATGCCTCGCCGACATCGACCCTCAGTTCGCCCGCGGCTTCGCGCACGAGAACCCGCAGTTGGCCGAGCACTGCCGTATCGCCCAGTTCAGCGTACATGATAATTGCCGGACCGAGCACGTCCGGCGGGAGTCTCTTCATTTCTTCCCCCATGTAATCGGACATGCCGGCAACACCGAGCAGACCCAGCGCCCTGGCAGACGCGATCCGCACCAGGGGATCCCGGTCCCTCAAGCCCGCGCGCAGGAGATCACGTTCTTCGAACCGCACAAGGGCCGCGTATGCGACCTCGCGCACGCGCGCCGACTCGTCTTCCAAACCGGATACGAGCAAGTCCTTTGCCGCGGTGTCAAGTGCGGCCGCGACATTGCGGTATGCGGCAACGCGCACCGCGGGGCGGGGATCGCGGCACAGATCCTTGAGCGCCGCGCTGAGTTCCGTGCTCTGCGCCGAATGCGGGATCAGTGCCGCAAGCGCCGCCGCCCGCACTGCGGGATCAGCATCGGTCAGCATATCACTGAGGATCCGCGCGCTCCGCTCGCGGTCGATCCCGGCCAGGCCGCGCGCCGCGGCGACGCGCACGGTCTTCGATTCGTCCTCCAGCCCATTCTCAATGATACGCTTCGCCTTTGCCTCGGGCGAAAGCGCGCAGGTCAGCAATACGACCGGTACGATGAACAGCAATTTTCTCATCGGCGCTATTATACATATTCTGCCGAATGAGTCAACAACACGCACAGACCGGCAGCACAGCGGCGTCACGGCCAATCAATTCTTCGTCCTTTTACACGTCAATATCAAGAAGGTTCTTTCTCTGCACCCTGGGGTATGGGATCTCCAATGCTGTTCAGACTATCTCAATATAATAGCCTTCTCGGTTATTGCATGGTCATCGGCCTCAATACGGACAAAATATACTCCGGACGCGATTTCCCTCGACACTATTGGTACTTCATGGAAGCCCGTGATCCTGCCCGCAAACACTTCATCGACCATTCGGCCTGTGACGTCGTATAGCTTGACGGCCACATTCATTTCATAAGGTATGGTGAGCCTTATTTTGACATCGGTCCTACCCGGGTTCGGATAGATGCCGCCGAAGAGGATCGAACCGAGTTCCCCGGTACCGCTGCCTTGCGGACCGCCCGATGCTCCAATCACGCCTTCCCGCTCATATTCCCATAAAGAGAGGGCACTCAGCACCACCTTATTGCCCGTCAGCCGGTTGATTCTCACATTGATCGCACCGTCTTCGTAGTCTGCCCGGGATAGCACGATCTCAGCCGTAACAACGCCATCACGGCACAGCGACA
>JACUUY010000085.1 GCA_014859085.1 Caldifarciminota bacterium | reverse complement strand
GAAGGTCTGCCAGCTGTTCGGGCGATACGCTGTCCGGGATGCCTTCGAGCAAGCCCTGCGCCGTCGTCGTTTTCGGAAAGGCTATGACATCCCGCAGCGAGTTGACTCCGGCAAGGACCATGACAATACGGTCGATCCCGGGCGCAATGCCTCCGTGCGGCGGGGCGCCATAGTCGAGTCCATCGAGCAGCATGGTATACTTCGCCGGGTCCATGCCGGCTATAGCAAAGAGTTTTTCCTGCAATTGACGGTCGTGGTTCCTGATGCTGCCCGAGGCGAGTTCATTGCCATTGCACACCAGATCGTACAATCGCCCGTGCGCGCGCAGCGGATCGTGGTCGAGGCAGGCGATTTCCGAGGCCTTGGGCTGCGTGAATATGTGGTGACTGACAGCGATCCTGCCGGTCTTCGCATCGCGCTCAAAGATCGGGAAATCCGTCACCCACAGGAATCTGAAACCGCTTTCATGAAGTTTTAGTTCTTGGGCAATTTCGGTCCTCACGCGTCCGAGAAACGCAAAGACCCTTTGATCACCGGCGGCCGCGATAAGCATGTTGCCCGGAACGAGCTGCAGCGCTTCGATGACCTGTCGGTCGATCAGCCGGCCGATGCTGCCGCTGCATTTTTCCCCGATCCTTGCCCAGAATATCCCGGCGAGACCCGCATCCCGGGCCGCTTCATTGAGCGCGTCGAGTCGCTTGCGCGATATCCCGCCGGCCTCGGCGACGATCAATCCTCTTAGTTCCGGCTGGCCCAGGAACGGCGGAAAATCCTTGCCGCGAAACACCGGTCCCAGGTCCGTGATCTCCAGCCCGAACCGCAGATCCGGTTTGTCGGTCCCGTATCGCTCCATTGCGGTCTCATAGCTTATCCGGACGAACGGTGTTTGGAGGTCCTGGTGCATGATAACCTTGAAGATGTGTTTGAACATGCCTTCGGTGACATTGTAGACATCTTCTTCTTCCACGAAGGACATTTCGATATCTATTTGAGTATGTTCTGGCTGGCGGTCGTGTCTGGGGTCTTCGTCACGCATGCACCGGGCGATCTGATAATACCGTTCGAAACCGGCGACCATCAACAACTGCTTGTACATCTGCGGCGACTGGGCGAGCGCGTAGAATTTTCCCGGATACAACCTGGACGGAACAAGATAGTCCCGCGCGCCTTCGGGCATGCTGCGCGTCAGGATGGGCGTTTCTATTTCGATAAAACCATTGCGGTTCAGATACTCGCGCATGGTCGTTATTACGCCGTGACGGAAGATCAGGTTGCGTTGCATCGGCGCACGGCGCAGATCGAGATAGCGGCATCGCAGGCGCAACTCTTCGCTTGCCTTCACGTCGTTCCCGATGACGAAAGGCGGGACCTTGGACCGGTTGAGCACCTCCAGCTCCCGGACCACCAGCTCGACCTCCCCGGTCTCCATCTTTGGATTCTTCTGGTCGAACGGACGCTCCTCGACCCGGCCGGTGGCGCGCACGCAATCCTGCAACCCCAGCGCCGCCGCGCCGGCAATACCCGGGTCCACCTTCAGCTGCAGCACGCCGGTCCGGTCCTTCAGATCGACGAATATCAGGCCGCCGAGGTTCCTTATGCGGTCGACCCAGCCGTAGACGGTTATCTCTATGCCTACCCGGTCCTTGTTGATCTGATCATTGAACAGTTCTTTGATCGGACGCTCCTATTCCTTCTCTCCCTCGATGACGATCCGGGAGAGATCGGCGAATTGCGAGAAGAGGTCATTGATCGAACTGACAATGGCCAGGCGATTTTCGCGCAGTCTGCTCTCCTCGCACATAACCAACACATCATCGAAAAACTTGTCGATCGCGGGCCGCATCTCGAGCAGTAACTTCAGCACTTCTGCATAGTCCTTGCCTTTGATCATCGTCTTCAACCGTGGCTGCAGCTTCGCGTGCAGCTGCACGAGCGACCGCTCGGCCGGTTCCTTGATCAACGCTTCATCGACCGCTGCTGCTGATTCGACGCCCTTGATTATATTGCGCACACGTTTCTGCCCGATGACGAGCCTGGAGAACTCCGGCCGGTCCCGGAACTCCCTCAGCGCCTCGCACCTCGAGCGCGCGTCCGGGACATTGCCTTCCCAGCTTGCCAGCACCGCATTGATCTCGTCGTAGCGGAAATCCTTATCCTGAAGGTACCGTTCCATTCTTTCATGCAGAAACTCGGTCAGCAGATTATCATCAGCCTTCCTGTTGTACAGTTCCTGTATCCTCCCGCTGGCAGTCATAACTGAAACGTCGATCTTGTGGACATCGAGCAGGTTGAGCGCGGCATATCCGTTCCTGCGGACGCCAAGCGGGTCATTGGAGCCGCTCGGCCGGTTGCCGCTCAAGAATGCTCCGACCACGTTGTCGAACTTGTCGGCGATAGAGAGCAGCGCTCCGGCCAGCGTTACGGGCAACTTGTCGCCGACGAATCTCGGCAGATAATGTTCGCCGATCGCCTCGGCGACCCTTGCATTCTCACCGCTCGCCCGGGCGTAATAGCCGCCCATTATTCCCTGCAAGGACGTGAATTCTTTTTCCCGGACCATCTCCGACATCAGGTCGGCTTTGCACAAGAGTGCCGCCCGCTTCAATGCTTCAATGTCCACGCCTTGAACCGTCTTGAACAATTCGACGAAACACTCGAGCCGGACTGCCTTGTCGTACAACGTGCCCAGCTCTCGCAGCCACATCATTTCCTTGGTCTGAATGAACATGTTATGCAGACCTGACTTCACATCGTTCTGATAGAAAAAAAGGGCATCGTACAGGCGTGATTCCATGACTCTTTCGTTACCGACCTTGACATTCTGGAGGGCTTTCTTCTTGGCGCTGAAAACGTACAGGTACTTGTTGGTGTCCTTGATCCAGATCACATTGCCGTGGGCGCGCAGCACGGTCAGCAGGACATCTTCGGGGAGGATCAGGTACTGCTCGTTGAATTCGCCGGCGACGACCTCGGGGTATTCGGTCGTGCAGTTGATCTCCTCGATCATCTCGCTGTTGTAGACAGGTCTGCCTTTCACTCTGTCCGCGGTCTGCCTTATCCTCGTCAGAATGATCTTCCGCCGCTCGTTCGGGTCAACGATCACGCCGCCGTGGCGCATGAAGTTGATATATTCACGGGGTTTCTCGAGACGTATGGGCTTGAACGAGAAGTGCTGATTGGGCGACGAATAGCGGTTCGCCTGAACCCCGCCATATTCGACACGCAGCGGCTTGCGGTCAAGCAGGGCAACGATCCAGCGAATGGGCCGGGGAAAGCGAACCTTTGTCTCGTTCCATACCATGGTCTTGGCGAATTCCAGGCCCGCGATTATCGAAGCCAGGTTGCTGCGCAGAATGCTTTCGGTCGCAGCACCGGCGATCTGCCTCTTGCCGTACACATAATCGCCCTTCTTCGTTCGCTTGGTCCTGACCTCACCGGGCTTCAGATCATTCGCCTTCATGAAGCCGAGGAGCTTCTCCGTAGGCTTGCCATTCTCGTCGTACGCAAATCGCTTGGGCGGCCCGAAAACCTCGACCACCTGTGGTTTCTGCCTCCGGCTCAGGCCGAGAACGAGCACGCCCATGCGCCGGGGAGTGTATATTGTGCGGATTGAACGGTAGAATATCTTCTTCTCGTTGAGCAGCAGTTCGATCCGTTCAGCGAGGTCTTCGGCGGCCGGCTTCAGAAAATGCGGCGGGAATTCCTCGAACCCAATCTCAAGAAGAAAATCAATCATTTGAGGTGATTGTTTGCTCATTCTCTTTTCGGATGTAGAGCGCCGCGGCCTGATTTGCCAGGGCACGCACCCGGCCGATGTATTTCACCCGCTCGGAGATGCTGATCGCTCCCCGTGCTTCGAGCAGATTGAAAAGATGCGAACATTTGACCGTATGGTCGTAGCCCGGATAGACGAGCCCCTCGCCAAATAGCCTATTTGCTTCACTCTCGTAGGTCGCGAACAGCGACGATAGCACATCGGTCGACACCGATTCAAAGTTGTATTTCGAATACTCGACTTCATTGTCACGGTATACATCGCCCCACGTGAGCGCGTTGTTCCACTTGATGTCAAATACCGAGGACACGTCCTGCAGGATCATGGTTATTCTCTCAAGGCCGTAAGTGATCTCGACCGGCGTGATGTCGAGCTCCACACCGCCGGCCTGCTGGAAATAGGTGAATTGTGTGACCTCGAGACCGTCAAGCCAGACCTCCCAACCCAAACCCCACGCGCCAAGAGTCGGTGATTCCCAGTCGTCCTCGACAAACCTAACCTCGTGTTCCCGTAATTTCAAGCCGAGATATTCCAGTGACTCAAGGTAGATCCGCTGGATATCTTCGGGCGCCGGTTTCATGATCACCTGACACTGATAGAACTGCTGGAACCGCAATGGATTTCTCGCGTACCGGCCGTCGCGGGGGCGCTTCGATATCTCCAGATAACACACATGCCAGGGTTTCGGGCCCAGGATCCGCAGAAAGGTCGCTGGATTGAAAGTGCCGGCGCCGACCTCGGAGTTGTACGGTTCAAACAACAGGCATCCCTTCTTCTGCCAGTATTGTTTCAGGTTGATTATCACATTTTCAAAAGTATGGACCCTTTTCATAAACCGAGCTCCGGCGCCACACTTTTCATACCCTCGAGGCACACTTCGACCAGTTCTTCCAACTCCAGCCCGAGATTCTTGCACGCCGCGATCTGTTCCCGGTTCGCGCCCGCCGCAAATCGCTTCTCCTTGAACCGCCGCAGCACGAAATCCGTATCGAGCGAATCGAGCTTCTTGTCCGGATGCATGAGCGCACTTGCAACAATGAGGCCGGTCAGCGGATCGACGCAGAACAACGCCCAATCCAGTTTTGAAGACGGGGCGACATGACCGGAATGCGCCTTCACCGCATGGACGAGCGTCGGGTCAAGACCCAGTTCTTCAAGGAACATGCTGCCCTGCATTCCGTGGCGCGCCGGATCTCCATTTGTCTCTTCATAATCGATGTCATGCAGCAATCCAGCCAAGCTCCAGATTTCTTCATTCTCGCCGAACCGCGGCGCCAGTTCCTTCATGCACACCTCAACAGCCAGGCTGTGCTTGAACAGGTTCTTGTTCCTCAGTTTCTCAGTCAATAATGTGTAAGCTTCTTGCCGGTTCATAGACGAATATTATGTATATATTTCAAAAAAAGTCAAGACTAAATACCTCTCTTCCTCACTTTATCGCCATAAAACCACGTGATTTCGAATTAACTGGGCGCGATCGCAGAAAAGGATCCACGGCGCTGGCGGATCACGCAACGTTATCCTTGCGGTCGCGCGTTAATGTCCAGCATGATTTATCGTGATATCTGGGGAGAAATAACGTCTGATGCAGGGTGCGCCATACCATAGGCCCACTTGCCGTGCGCGGTCTTATTGACTTTCCGCCGGATTTCGAGTATAATAGACGTCGAAAGGAGGATCTGGCATGCGACGCGTCATTATTATGGGTGCCGCAGGAAGGGATTTTCATAATTTCAATGTTTTCTTCAGAAATAATGCTGAATTCAAGGTTATTTGTTTCACGGCAACTCAGATACCGAATATTGAAGACCGGCTCTATCCGAAAGCACTGGCCGGTAAGGGCTACCCGCAGGGCATTCCCATAATGCCCGAAAAAAAGATCTCCCGATTGATCGTAGGACACAGGGTTGACGTGGTCGTATTTGCCTACTCGGACATCTCGCACACCTATGTGATGAATAAAGCGTCCGAGGTCATGGCGGCCGGCGCCGACTTCTGGCTCCTTGGGCCCAAATCATCGACGATCAGATCGAAACGCAAGGTGGTCTCCATCTGTGCCGCCAGGACCGGATCCGGCAAGAGCCAGACAACACGCCGCGTCTGCGAGCTGCTGCAGAAGAACGGATTGAAGACCTCGATCATCCGCCATCCCATGCCTTACGGTAACCTGAAAGAGCAGATCGTGCAGAAATTCTCGACCCTGGAAGACCTGGACAAACACCGGTGCACGATCGAAGAGCGCGAAGAATATGAACCGCATATCATGAGGGGTAACACGGTCTTTGCCGGCGTTGATTACGGCCTGATATTGAAGCGGGCCGAGAGGATCAGCGACATAATCGTCTGGGACGGCGGCAACAACGATCTGCCGTTCTACGAACCGGACTTGCATATCGTAGTCGTTGATCCTTTCCGGGCCGGCGATGAGATCACGTATCACCCCGGAGAGACGAATGTCCGCATGGCCGACGTCGTCTTGATCAACAAGATCGACACGGCCCCGCGTTCCGGCATAGAACTCCTCAAGAAGAACATTGCAAAGATAAATGACGATGCCATCATCCTGGAAGCCGCATCACCCACATCGGTTGACCGGCCGGAACTGATCAAAGGCAAGAAAGTCGTGGTCATCGAAGATGGTCCCACGCTCACGCACGGCGGAATGTCCTTTGGCGCGGGCATCGTTGCCGCGAAGAAGTACCATGCCCGCCAGATCGTTGATCCAAAGCAATACGCGATCGGTTCGATAAAGGAAGCGTATGCGCGGTATCCCCAGATCGGCCCTCTCATTCCGGCCCTCGGTTACGGCCGAAAACAGATAAAGGAACTCGAGTCAAGCATTAACAACACACCGGCTGATTCCATCGTCATGGCGACACCGGTGGATCTCAGAAAGTTCACGAAGCTCAACAAACCAGCCGCAAAGATCGATTATGAATTGGAGGAAAGGACAGGACCAAGTCTTGAGAAGATTCTGTGTCAGTATCTCAAAATACATACTAAATAGACGACCCATGTCTATAAATACAAATGAAAGGAGTTAGAATGGCAAGACGATTCGTCTACGGATTTGGCGGGAAGAAAGCGGCCGGCAACGCCAGAATGAAAAATCTGCTCGGCGGTAAAGGCGCGAACCTCGCGGAAATGACCAACCTCGGCATCCCGGTACCGCCCGGTTTCACGATCACGACCGAAGCCTGCAACAACTTCTACAAGAACAACCGAAAACTGTCCAGGGCGCTGCAGGAAGAAGTGAACGGTGCGATGCGCAATGTCGAAAAACTCATGGGCAGGAAATTCGGCGACGCAAAGAACCCACTCCTCGTTTCGGTCAGGTCCGGAGCGCGGCGCTCGATGCCCGGCATGATGGAAACGGTCCTCAACATCGGGTTGACCGAGAAGACGATCCCCGGGTTGATCAAGCAGAGCGGCGAGGAGAGATTTGTCTACGACGCGTACCGCAGGCTCATCATGATGTACTCCGATGTTGTTATGGAAAAAGGCGCGGGCATTGAGCCCCAGGCTGAGGAATCAGGAATACGCCGGCAGCTTGAAAAGATCATGAACGAGATGAAAAAGGAGAAGAATTACGAAAGCGACCTCGACCTCAAACCTGAAGATCTCAAAGTGCTTTGCAACAAATTCAAGCAGCGGATCAAGCAGGTCCTCAAGAGCGATTTCCCGGATGACCACAACTCACAACTCTGGGGCGGCATCAGCGCGGTGTTCGCCTCATGGTTCGGAAAACGGGCCGTCAGTTACCGGCGTATTGAAGAGATCCCGGATGATTGGGGCACCGCGGTCAATGTCCAGGCCATGGTTTTTGGCAACATGGGCAAGAATTCGGCGACTGGTGTCGCTTTCACCCGGAATCCAGGCAACGGGGAGAACCACTTCTACGGTGAATACCTGGTCAATGCGCAAGGCGAGGATGTGGTTGCCGGCATACGGACCCCTGCCCCGCTCAATGAATCTTCTAAGTCGATCACCAAGAGCAATCTCGAGACTCTGGAAAAAGTAATGCCCGATCTTTACAGGAAATTGGATACATATCAGAAGCGACTCGAACGCCATTACAAGGACATGCAGGATATTGAGTTCACGATCGAGAATGGTGTGCTCTACATGCTCCAGACCAGGGTCGGCAAGAGGAATGGACCGGCCGCAGTCAAAATGGCGCTCGATATGCTCAAGGAAAAACTCATATCGCAAGAGGAAGCGGTAAGGCGCGTCACGCCGAGCCAGCTCGACGAATTGCTTCATCCAATGGTCGACCCGAAGGCCGAGCTGACCAAGAAACCGATCGCCAAAGGCTTACCGGCTGGTCCCGGCGGCGCGGCCGGGCAGGTCGTCTTTTCATCGAACGAAGCGGTAGCATGGGCAAAATCCGGCAAACATGTTATCCTGGTACGCGAAGAGACGAACCCCGAGGATGTCGAAGGCATGAGGGTTGCCCGGGCGGTCCTTACGGCAAGGGGCGGCATGACATCGCACGCCGCGCTCGTGGCCCGAGGCTGGGGCAAGTGCTGCATCGTTGGCTGTGGCGATCTGCACATCGATTACGAGAAGAAAGAAATGAATGTGTCCGGTAAGATCTACCGGGAGGGCGATTGGCTGACGCTCAACGGGACCAAGGGCAACGTCTACGAGGGTAAACTCCCGATGATGGAAACGGCCGAGGAGAACGTGCTCTTGAATCAATTCCTCAAGATCTGCGACGCCATCCGCCGGCTGGGTATCCGGGCAAACGCCGATACGCCCGACGACGCAAGACGAGCGAGGAAGTTCGGTGCTGAAGGCATTGGCTTGATGCGCACCGAACATATGTTCTACGGCAAAGGGTCTGAGGAGCCGCTCTTCCGGTTGCGCAAGATGATCGTTTCCAAGACCGCCGAAGAGAGGCGCAAGGCACTCGACGAACTCTACCCCTACGTCAAGAAAGACATCAAGGGCGTGCTCGAAGCAATGGATGGTATGCCCGTGGTCATGCGTTTGCTCGACCCGCCGCTCCATGAATTCGTACCGCGGGAAAAGGCAAGACTCGACCAGCTCGCAAAAGAGCTGAATATATCCGCCGACGAACTGGCACAACGCGCTGATGCGCTCCACGAATCCAATCCGATGATGGGCCACCGGGGCGTGCGGCTCGGTATAACCTATCCGGAGATCACGGCGATGCAGGTACGCGCAATCTTTGAAGCCGCGGCCGAGTTGATCCAGCAGGGCAGGACTCCGTATCCTGAGATCATGGTGCCGGTCGTTGCCGAAGCCAGGGAATTGCTGAGTCAAAAAAAGATCGTCGATGAGATCTATCAGGAAGTGCTTGCCAAATACAACCTCAAGAAAATCAAATATCTGTACGGCACAATGATCGAAATTCCACGCGCTTGCATCGTTGCCGGAGAGATCGCCCGGACCGTGCAGTTCTTCTCATTCGGCACGAATGACCTGACCCAGATGGGTTTCGGATTCTCCCGCGATGATATCGGCGGCTTCCTGGCTGAATACATCGCAAAAGGTATCCTGCCGCAAGATCCCTTCCAGAGCATCGACCAGTCCGGCATTGGCGAATTGATCGAGACGGGCATAACGCGCGGGCGCGGGACTAATCCCACTTTAGAGGTGGGTATCTGCGGCGAGCATGGCGGTGACCCGCAGTCCGTCCACTTCTGCCATTGCGTGTCCATGGACTATGTATCCTGCTCGCCTTTCCGCGTACCGATCGCGCGCCTGGCCGCGGCCCAGGCGGCCTTGGAACACCCGGCCAAGAAGAAGACCTCAAACAAGAAAAAGCCGCGGCGCAAGAAGAAATAGCATTGCAGCGCAGAGAAAACGACCGCGCCCGCCTAAGGCGGGCGCGGTTCTCTTTCTGGAGAATATTTCGGGACTGCCCTGCAAGAAATACTACATCACTTAGGCCCGGATTCGGA
>JACUUY010000084.1 GCA_014859085.1 Caldifarciminota bacterium | reverse complement strand
CCGATAGATATACTCCTCCGTCTGACCCGGCAACCACGCCGGCAAGTTCGATTGCGCCATCGCCGCCTGTGTATCTCGTGATCCGCTGGAGCATTCCGTACCCGTCGCACCTGAGATAGAAGAGCTCTGCGGCCGGCTTGAGAACGCCGGCCGCCACGATGGAGGCCGGTTGTCGGGTCCGGATATCGAATTTGAGTTCGTCATAATCGACGAGCTCGTTGTAGTACTTGGCGAACCAGGATGTCTTGCCCGATTCGTCATACTTGCCGATATAGAGAGTCGGCATGTCTGCCTGGTCTCTTTCGCAGCCAGCGACATAGACATTTCCCTCGGCATCCGACAACAGGGTGCTGGTCAATGGTCCATCGTGGTCTGTCAACGTGTGCAGCCATTGAATATTGCCGGTACTGTCATACTTTTTCAGGATCACTTGCTGGCGCGCGCCTTCGTGTTCACCGTATGCCTGGGCGAGCACGTAGATATCCGTATGTGCGGCAAGGGTCTCGTCCTGCCCCGGCACGGCGATGACTGCTCTGCCCCGGGTATGTCCGATTTCCGGCGCCTCGACCGTATCATGCCACATGAGCGTGCCGTCGCTGTCGTATTTGGCCGTGAAACATCTGGCGCGGCCAGTTTCGGGTTGGAACGTGCCGGTTACATAGATCGCATCTCTGATGCAGCTTATACCCTCAATCCGGTAGTTGCCGGGGCCGAGAGCATCGAAGGTTGTTGTCCATTTGGTCCGCATCTCGCCGCAGCCTTGAATGAGCAAGATTGTGAGTACCACGCCGAGCAGGGTTTCCGGCGATACGTTGAGACGACTTCTGGCCATGATGATCCCTCCTGATCTTGCGGGTTGGTCACGCGAGTTATTTCCCAGCCCACTCCTTGAGTGACTTTTTGATCTTCTCTTCGATCTTCTGCGCGATTTCCTCCCACTCGTCTTCGCGTTCCTTCTTCTTCGTTTCGTTCAGCCAGTCTTTAAGTCCGGCGCGCACTTTTTCCTCGACCTTGGGGCCGATCTCGTTCCATTCGACCTTCCTGGTCCGGCATTTCTTGCCCCATTTCCAGGGGTGCCAGCGCCACGGTGCGCCAATGGAGAAGCACAAGCCGAGGAGAAAACCGAGATTGTATGACCAGCCGCTGTTGTTGGATTCGTAGATCGTCACTTCGTTCGTGAACAGGCTGATGATGAAGGTGATAATTATTATGAGACCGTGCCATATCCCCGCCCAGAAACCCGCCTTGTTGTCCCATGCCCACCGTTCATTGCCGGGCGCGCAGTTGAGCGCAATAAAGGCAATGATCAGAACGATACCGGCTGCAATATACCGCTTGTTCATGGACGTACCTCCTTTGTTAGCACATTCCTCTTGAGAGTATATGCGTCAGACCTTGCGAAGTCAATAAACAATCTATGTGCCGGCCGGTCGAACACTAAAAGGTTATAAGGTCTGTCGCGCGTCATGCGAGCCCGCAGGGCGCGGCAATCTGACGTCTATCGAAACTTGTACAGATTGCTTCGGTCGTTTCACGCCCTCGCAATGACTTTGTCAGATGTCTGGTTCATGCTTATTGACAAAGAGTCTCCCTCAGATAGTATTGAACATCAACAGGAGGTCAAATGCAGCGAGCGATTTGTGCGTTATGTTTGATGGTGTTCTGGAGCACGTTATATGGAGTGAGCATGTCGCCTGAGCTGAAAGCCAGGTTGAAGGCGGAAGACGGGTTTGAACAGATCGTGGAGATCCTCAAAGAAGCAAAGAGCAAGGGTGTTGATGCGCCGAACCCGGCGCCATTCAAAGCGACGCCGGGCAGGGTCGACACGATTAAAGCCATTGCAATACTCGTGGATTTTTCCGACAACGTGGGCACGGCGCCGGTCGCGCACTTCGATTCCGTCCTCTCATCAGTGGGCTGTTATGCTGCCGGCTCGATGCGCGATTATTATTTCGAGGTGAGTTACGGTTCGGTTGAGATGATAACGACGGTTGTCGGCTGGTTCAGAATGCCCCAGCTCTACTCCTATTACACCAATAACAACTATGGATTTGGAAGTTATCCGATGAACGCGCAGAAGATGACTGAGGATGCGGTCTGGGCCGCGGATCCAACCGTTGATTTCTCCCAATTCGACAACGATAATGATGGCTATGTCGACGCCCTGTTCGTGGTCCATGCCGGTCAGGGTGCTGAAGTGACCGGAAATCCTAATCACATCTGGTCTCATGCCTGGGTCACGTTCAATGTACCTTATGTAGACGGCGTGTACGCGTACCGTTATTCGACCGAGCCCGAGGATGGCCGGGTCGGCGTCTTCTCGCATGAGGCCGGGCACGCGATCTTCGGTCTGCCGGACCTTTATGATTATGATTATGATTCGGAAGGGCTCGGTGCGTGGAGCCTGATGGCCGGCGGCAGCTGGAACATGAACGGATACTCTCCAGCCCACATGGATGCCTACTGCAAGATAATGAGCGGTTTTGTGGAACCGCAGGTCGTCACCAGCAATCAGGACGGCGTGATAATACCGAACGTCACCTACAACCCGGTAATCTACAAACTCTGGAGCGAAGGTCTTCCCGGCACGCAATATTTCCTCGTCGAGAACCGGATACTGAGCGGCTTTGACAGCCATCTTCCCTGGCCCGGATTGATGATCTACCATGTCGACGAGACCATGCCGCACAACAACTGGCAGTGGTATCCCGGGTACACGGGGTATGGCCACTACAAGGTCGCTCTGGAGCAGTCGGATGGTTACTGGGAACTGGAAAGGAATATGAACAGCGGCAACTACGGCGATCCGTATCCCGGTGCAATGCCGCCGCACTACGCGTTCAATGACACGACGGTACCCGATTCAAAGGATTACACTTTTGCCGCCACCCACGTTGCGGTTGATAACATAAGCGTAGCGGGTGATACAATGACCGCCGACTTCAAGGTATTCCCGACGGGCATCAAAGAGATCATAGAGTCTGCGGCCGCCGGGATACGCCTCCAGGTTACGCCCGCGGTCGGCGCCGGCGTTTTTGTTTTTGAGATCTCTTACGGCGTGACGTATGATCACGCGTCAGCGCGCATCGACATATACGATGCGGCGGGAAGGGCGATCAGGTCGTTCCCACAGTTGCGCGGCGAGAACATTACGTGGCGGGGCGATGACCGCAATGGCCAGAGGGTTGCGCCGGGCGTCTATTTCGTGAGACTTGAATCAGAAGGGCCTGGTGGCTCTGACGCGCTGACGAGAACCCACAAAATCGTATTCGTCAGGTGAGGTGGTACTGGAATGTAGTATCACTTCTTAGCAAACCGCGGCGCGGTTGCTGTTGACACGCATGGAGATGTCGCTATAATTGCTCCACATGGATCCCATCGGAATATTGAAATCGATCGCCGGGCTGGGCGGCCTGAGCCTCATTTTCGGGCTCATCCTCGCCATTGCGTTCAAGAAACTCGCCGTGAGAGTGAGCGAAGAAGAGAAGAAGATCCGGGATCTCCTGCCCGGCGCCAATTGCGGGGCATGCGGGTTCCCGGGCTGTGACGCGTACGCGAAGGCGCTGGCCGAAAAGACCGGCGAGTATCCGCCCGACCTGTGCACGGTCGGCGGTTCGGAAACGGCCCGCAAGATTGGTGAGATCCTGGGTATGGAGGTCGCCGAGACCGAACCAAAGGTCTGCGTGCTCCGCTGCGCCGGCGGCCGCGACAAAGCGGTCGAGCGCTATGAATATGTCGGCCCGCGCGATTGCCGCAGCAACTACATACTCCTGGGCGGCAACAAGGCATGTGCCTACGGGTGCCTTGGCGGCGGCCACTGTGTCACGGTCTGTCCTTTCAAAGCGATCAGAATGGGCCCGGATAATCTTCCGGTCATCGATCCCAAAAAGTGCACCGCCTGCGGTATATGTGTCAAGGAATGCCCGAGGCAGGTTCTGGAACTCATCCCGAGGTCGCAGTTGGTCTACCTGGCGTGCAAGTCGCGGGACAAGGGTAAAGCGGTGAAGAACGTGTGCCAGGTGGGCTGTATTGCCTGCACACTGTGCGTTAAGATCTGTCCTTACGAAGGCGCGATCGCCATGGACGGCAACCTGCCGGTGATGGATTACAAGAAATGCACATCCTGCGGTATCTGCTACAACAAGTGTCCCACGAAATCTTTCATCGACCGCGCCAAAGCGCGTCCGCATGCCACTATCACGCAGCAGTGTGATGGCTGCGGCGAGTGCGTGAAGGCCTGTCAGTTCAAGGCGATCGATGGCGAACCCGGCAAGAAGCACGTCGTGCTCAAGCAAAAGTGCATCGGCTGCGGACGCTGCTTCGAGGTTTGTCCGATCAGAGCCATCACCATGATCGGCGCCCTGGGCTACACAAAAGCAGCATAGCCATGCAAGCCATGGAAATCCTAAATCCGAAATCCGACACGAATTCTGCCCGAAGCTTTGATTCGGCTGCAGAATTCAGTGTCCCGAAGGCCCGCAGGGACGAGGGGAATCCTAAATTCAAATGTTCAAAACGCAATCGATGGTTCTACCGAAATCCGCATCTTACACAGCCCAAACACGGTTTTGGATTTTGGTATTGGTGCTTTGAATTTGTTTAGGAATTAGAATTTAGGATTTAGAGTTTATGAAGTTATACTACGCGAATAGCACGTTGGCCGAAGCCCAGGTCGTGGTGTTGGGCGTGCCTTATGACCGTACCTCTTCGTTCATTCCGGGCTCGCGCTTCGGCCCGCAATACATCCGGCAGTGCGCGAACAACATTGAGGACTATTCGCCCTACCAGGACCGGGCCCTCGGTGATCTGGCGATCTGCGACCTTGGTGATATCCAGTTCTCGGGCGATGACTGGCTGGCCCAGATCGAGAAAGAGGTTTCGAATATTTACGACGGCCGGCGCCGGCTGATCTTTCTCGGCGGCGAGCACACGATCACGCCGACAATAGTCAGAGCCATACATGAGAAGACAGGTGAGTTCACTCTCGTCCAGTTCGATGCCCACTGTGACCTGCGTGACGAATACCTCGGCGAGAAGGATTGCCACGCCACGGCAATGAGCCGTTCGATCGACGTGCTGGGAATCGACCGCGTGTACCAGTTCGGGATCCGTTCCGGCACCAGGGAGGAATTCCAGTCCGGCAAGAATTTCTTTAAATACCAGGCCTTCGAGCCTCTATCCAAAGTCATTGACCGTATCCAGGATCCGGTATACATAACGATCGATCTCGATGTCCTGGATCCCGGCGTCATGCCTGCGGTGTCCACGCCCGAGCCGGGCGGCATATCGTACCGGGAATTGATCGATTCCCTGATCCTGTTCAAGGACAAACAGGTCATTGGCGCCGACATGGTGGAGTACAACCCTATCGCGGCTCCACCCTACGCGTCGGGCTCGACCGCCGCCGAGGTATTGCGCGAATTGATCCTTGTAATGACACACTGAGCGTAAGTCAATCCGTTGTCTCAATACTGTTCGAGTGAACCTCGAGTTTACCGAGAGGTGAATCGAGAACAAGGGAAAAGCCACTTCTCAATGCGTCCACTATATCGTGGTGGACTTATTCGAAGAATAATACAGTGAAGCCGGACTCATGCGTGTGAACTGACAAACATTTCCGCACGATCATTGACATTCAGCCCTCCATTCCTATAATCTGTCGAAGGAGGCGTTATGACGATATTCATGTTGTTCTTGTTATCGAATTCATTTCTTGGCCGGGAATACAAACATGTCTGCCATCCCGAGGTTGTGCGGGCCGAATCCACCCATTCTTATGATGTCCTGCATTACCTGATCGATCTCTACATACCGATGACCTCGCGTTATCTTGAAGGCGCGGTCACGATCTCGGCGCGCAGCAATGAAAACGGCCTGACGACCGTGGACCTGCATCTGTTGGGTCTGAACGTCGATTCGGTCAAGGTGAACGGCGTGACCGCGACGTATAACCATGTTTATGAGACGCTCCACGTAAATCTCCCCCAACCCTTCAATATCAACGACTCCTTTGACATAAAGGTCGGCTACAGCGGCACGACGTCCGGTACCATGGGCTTTATCTGGGTCCAGTCATGGTATCCAGTGGCCTACACGCTGGGCTGTCCATATTCGACAAGGATGTGGATGCCGTGCTATGACCGGATGTGGGACAAGGCAGATCATGGCGTTGAGTTTTATATCAGGGTGCCCGACCAGTATACGGTGTGCGCCAATGGCGAGTTTCTTGGCACGCAAGTGGCGGGCGGTTATGCGACCTTTCACTGGAAGCACGCGTACCCGATCTCTCCCTATTTGATCCATTTTGCCGCGAGTGACTACGTCGTTCTGTCCGAGTGGTACCATGCGTCGCCCGCGGACAGCGTGGAACTGCTGTACTTTGTCTGGCCGAGCGACACTGGTTTTACGGCCAATGCATTTGGGCTCATGACCGATATGATGTACTTCTATGATTCGTTGTACGGTCCTTATCCTTTTGAGCGCTACGGCATGGATGTCATCCCGGGTTTCTATTACGGGGGCATGGAACACCAGACCCTGGCCACGATCCATCGGGATTGGCTCACCAACTGGATCCCGGACGTCTTCGGCATGGCCCACGAATTGTCGCACATGTGGTGGGGCGACATGGTGACCTGCTTCGGCTGGGAAAATGTCTGGCTCAATGAAGGGTTTGCAACTTACAGCGACGCCTTGTATCTGGGCCGGATCCAGGGGCATCAGGCGTATATCGATACAATGAAACTTCGCCGGAACGTATATTTTGGCGCCGAAGCAGCCAACCCCCATTCGATGTATGATCCGCCGCCGAACCTTCTCTTTTCGTGGTCGCACTCATACTGCAAGGCGTCATGGGTCCTCCACATGATCCGGTACCTGTGCGGCGATGACGCGACGTGGCTCAACTTGATGGCCGCCTACCGCAATTCGTTCGCATACGGTAGCGCCTCGACCGAGGACCTCAACACCCTGATGAACACGATCCTGGCCGGCGATTATGACTGGTTCTTCGACGAGTGGGTGTACGGCCTGGGCTATCCGCGCTATGACATCGCCTGGAGCGCGGTCTATGAAGCGCCGAACTGGCGCCTGGTCCTCGACATAACACAGATTCAGACGATCGGGCCTGCGGTATTCCACATGCCGCTGCCGATCGGCGTCAACTGTGCCGGCGGCGATACGCTCATTACGCTGGCGATCAATGCGTCACCCCAGCAATTCGAGTTTGTGCTGCCTATTGAGCCGACCGGCATCACGGTCGATCCCGAGACCTGGGTTATCCAGCAGAACACGGTGACCGGGGTTGGAGAATACGTGGCCAAGGGTGATCTCTTCGTCCAGAATATCCAGACCATCGGCCGCGCGATCGACGTGAAACTGAGCATGCCCGGCCTGGTCCGGATCTACGACATCACCGGCCGCCAGGTCTACGAGACCACGACCGCCGAACTGCACTACCGGCCGTCGTCGGCCGGCATCTACCACGTGATCGTCGCAGGCGAGAAACACCGGGTGGTGGTGGTGAAGTAGTGTCCGGGGTATATCTGCGGTTGTTTATTTAACGCACCGCAGCACAAAACCAGAGAGAGGGTTCTATTTATTTACCTGGGTGGCGAGGTACCACTCGACCATGCGCCGGAAACCTTCTTTTGTATCGATGCGCTGCCGAAAACCGAGCGCGCGTATTTTGTCCGCCCGGTGGTGCGTGGAAGTAGCAAATTTCTTCATCCGGGCCGATGTTATGCGGTAGTTCCTGCCGGTTATTCGGGCAAGGCAATCAAAGATACTTCCGAAAGAAGTGACCAGCCACAAAGGTATTTTTTTCTTCGGTATGCCATGGGGCAGGAAGCCAGTGATCGTTTCGACAATTTGCTCAATGGTCATTTGCGGTTCATCCGAGTAGTTATAGATCTGAATGCCGGGGTTCATCCGGTCCATCAGAAATAGGGTCGCATCGACCAGGTTTTCAACATAGGCGACAGATTTGATATTGTCGCCCTTGCCCACAAATATGAACTTTCTTTTATAGATGGTATCGATCAGGTTATACACATTCGCATAGTTATTAGGCCCGAAGATCACGGTCGGCCGGATAATGACCGCGCTTCGGTGCTTGTCACCATTACACCATTTGTATATCAATATCTCGCCGGCATACTTTGACGCGCCGTAGTCGCTGTCCGGTCGCGGCTCCATGTCCTCGGTTGACGGTTCGTTTCGCGTGCCATAGACCGCGACCGTGCTGTAGAAAACGAGCTTCTTGATCCCATGAGATCCCGCAACCTCCAATAATATCTCGGTTCCGGTTTCGTTCACATGGAAGAATTCCTCGCGCGAAACGCCGAAATCATGGTGCTTTGCCGCCAGAGTGATTATCAGATCTGCGCCCTTTGCCGCCGCCAGCACGTCCTCGCGCGCGCACAGATCGCCGGTGCGATATTCGAGCATATCGCGTGTGCTGGGCGGATTGGGGTTGACGTCAAGCCCGACGACCGCGTGGCCGTCTTCGGCCAGTCTGCGTGCCAGGAACTGACCGATGAATCCGGCCGCGCCAATGACAAGGATCCTCATGACCCTATTATATTCATCGCGGGTAGTATTTCAATATGCCTTTGATGACAAGCCTGGAATCAAATCTGGTGACCGCCAATTTTCTGCTTTCCCGGCCCATGCGCGCGACGAGGGCCGGCTCGGCCAGGAATTGCTCCATTGCGGCCGCAAGGGCAGCGGGATCCCTGGCCGGAACGAGGAATCCATTCTTGCCGTTCATCACGACCTCCCGGCAGCCGGGTGAATCGGTGGTGATGATCGGCATTGCCATTGCCGCGCCCTCCAGAAGCGAGAGCGGTATGCCTTCCCTGTAATATGAGGGCAGCACTATTACGTCGGCCCGGGACAGGTACGATCTGATGTTGTCGGTCATGCCGAGGTATTCAACCACCCCTTCTTTGTTCCAGTTTTTCAATTGCTCCAGCTTGATGCCCTTCGGGTTTTCCATGTCCACCGGTCCCAACAGCCAGAAGCGAACGTTTCGGTGTCTTTGCTTCAACACGCGGGCTGCCGCCACGTGCTCGCCGATTCCTTTGTCCCATAGCATCCGGGCCGCCATGATAAAGGTGACGCCGCGGTCTCTTTTCTTGGCGCGCGGCCGAAATTTTTCAGTATCGACGCCAGTCCCGTGGACAATGCTCGTCTTTCCTTCAGTAACAAGGTTGTACCGCAGGAAGTAATCCCGGTCGTCGTGATTCTGGAAGAAAACGTGACTGGAAAGGTTCAGCGTTGACTTATAGAGTAGACGCACGATCCTCTGTACCCAGAACTTCTTTAAGCTCGTCCCGGTAAATACATACCCCATACCCGGTACCATGTTATAGATTTTGTCGACGCCGGAGACGTGGGCGGCCAGCGTGCCGTAGATGACCGGTTTGACCGTGAAGTGCTGCACGATATCCGGTCTGTAATGCCGGTAAATGGACACGAACCGCGCGAGCAGGGCAATATCGGCAAAGGGATTGACCCCGCTGCGCGTGATCTCGATCGGAATGAGTTTGATGCCGAGGTCCCTGAGCTTTGCCGCGTATGCGTCCTCGGGGGCCAGGGCATGGACCCGGTATCCGCGCGCCAACAGCGCCATGAGCAGGGGCCGGCGGAAGTTGTAGAGATACCAGGAGGTATTGGCCGAGAGAATGATCTTCTTCTTCTCATATATCATAGCGGTGGGTTATTGTTATTATACGGGGGAATGCGTCCGAGTCAAGAGATCGATTTCAATCAGAAATAATCTTACCGAGACAGGGTGGTTTAGTCAGAAATCGG
>JACUUY010000083.1 GCA_014859085.1 Caldifarciminota bacterium | reverse complement strand
GAGCAGGTGGGCAACTACAATTATCTGACAATTGATTAATGCCGAAATCAGTAATTGACTAACTAAGGAAGGAACGCGATATGGGGCCACCAATTAAGTGTTTGGCGAAATTACGTGAGAAAACAAGGAGGATCGATACATGAAAGTGGGTTTATACACGCTAATCCTTTCAGTGGTTGGCAGCGCAGCATTCGGAGCTGTTGTTGGCAAAATCGTGGATGCTTTTTTGCTGTCTCGTGTGAATGAGAGATTTGAACGAGGAAAATGGTTGCGGCAGGTAAAGTTCGAAGCATTTGCCAATCTTTCAGAAGAGATCCTGGCATGGGGAATTAAGAGCGGTGTTGCTGACAATCCTTGGAGATTTCGGGCGCTAGGCGCTGGGGCGATATTGCTGATAGAAGATAAGAATTTAATTAACGAAATAAACGGACTGATTAGTGATGTTTAGCAAGTATGTACTGGTATCAAAAAGGCAGAATCTAATTTGCCTGATGATCTTACCATGAAGTTGAAAGATGGCACTATAGTGGGAAAAAAGGATTTTGAAAGAGGTTACTTTGTCAGCAGCCTTGAAAGTAGAGGGACAGATATTGTCAGGGGAATGTGCCACCATCAGCAGGGCCGGGAAGCCGCTTGATCTGGCGGATTGTATAGTGCAAGTTCCTTTCTGCAAGAGTGCTGGTGAGTGAACTCTTAAAAAGCTCTGGGTTCGCTTGATTGCGATAATTGCGGAGCATGACATCAGAGCATTAGCACCAAGCATTTCGTTGACATAATTCAGAAAGAGTGTATACTTATCGCGGAAGGATGCATCTGTATGTGCTTGAGGAGGAAAATAGCATAATTGGGGCAACTCTCAAACAGGGTTTCATTGTCTGTGAGATGCCCGTGTTTGCTAAAGAAAGGCGTCGGTGAATTCGGTACGAATAGAATGGAATGGTAATACATGAGAGAGATTTGGCGATGAGCAAAGAACCAAAATCCTTTGTGGTACGGGAGGATAGTGCCCTCTATAGACACAAACTCCAGATCAATAATGTTAGAACATGCAATTGCGGCCCTACCCATATCAACTGTCTGGCAGCAAAAGATTGGTTGAAGTGTCAATTGGGGGTTTGGCAATTCAGGTATGAATCCCGTGATGTGCGTGACAAAAAAGTGCACCCCGCTACCTTCCCGATAGCTCTTGCGAAGAAAATCATTGAGTTGTTTACTCATGAGGGCGAATTAGTTTTAGACCCATTCGTAGGTAGCGGGACAACGCTTGTTGCGGCGAAAGATTTGAACAGAAATGCTGTTGGCTTCGACCTGCAACAGTCATATGTTGATCTCTGTGAGAGAAGGCTAATGGATCAAGCTAGCCTGTTTAGTAGGACTAAACAAATCGCAGTACAGGATGACGCGCGTAACATAGACAAGTATCTGGAGCCGGAGAGTGTCAGTCTCATATGGACATCACCGCCGTACGCAAACCTTCTGAACAGGAGGAGGAAGAATAAATCAAGGCGCGATAGAAATAACGAGCAATTGGGGAAAATCGAACAATACTCACAGGATCCGCGGGATCTTGGTACAATGTCTCTTGACGAATATACTAAATCGATGGGCGACATCTATGAATCTCTATTGCCATTGCTCAGACCAAAAGCTCACTGCGTAATCAATGTGCCCGATATGTGGTGGGAAAATAAGCGAATTACTATACACCTGGCACTCATCGAGGAACTGCGCAAACGCGGTTACGAACTTAGAAACATAATCATATGGGATAGAACCAATATTGTAAATAAGATAGGGATTTTTGGATGGCCGAGTAATTATATTACCATGGGTGTAACCTTTGAATACTTACTTGATTTCTGGAGACCACTTAAGAAATGAAGATGTTTACGAAAGAGCAACTTATCAGCACCATCGGCGAAATTTTCAGACAGGGTTGGCACAGAAGCGTGAAAAAGACATACAACGCTCGTAATGACGGCGCCGTTGGAAATACTCTTGAGAATCTTCTGGGTATTGAAGAAAACAATCTACCAATTCCAAATGCACAAGATTGGGAACTTAAGGGACAAAGAACAAAGACATCTTCCCTTGTTACGCTCAAGCACATTGAACCCTCTCCAAGGGGTGCAAAAATCGTACCTGGTCTACTTGTCCCCTACTACGGATGGCCACATGCGAAGGCCGGTACCATTTATCCGAGCACTGAAATGAGTTTCAGGTCAACGACGGGCGCTCGTGAATACACAAGTCGAGGATTCCGCATAATTGTTGATCGTAAACGGCGGAAGTTGCGTCTTGTTTTCGACCCCGCCAAAGCAGATACTTCGGATCGGCAAATTGCCGAGTGGTTGGCATCTGTACAAAGTAGGGTTGGTTTTGCGCCGCTTAACCCCGAACCCTATTGGGCATTCGAGGATTTGAAGTACAAAATCGGCTCAAAAATAATGAACTGTTTTTACGTAGTTGCAGACACAAAAGTGGAAAAAAATCATGAGTTCTTTAGATACCGTAAATTACTTCTTCTTTCAGGATTCTCTTTTGAACGCTTTAGAAGCTGTGTAGAAAATGGGTCGATTCTAGTCGATTTTGATGCCCGGACAGGACATAATCACGGAACAAAATTTCGCATTAGGCAGGGACACTGGTCAGATTTGTATACAAACGTAGAAGAAGCAATTTGATATTGCATCTTCTCAGCCAAGTAAGACACTCAGTACCGCTCGCAACGAGCAACTTTCGTTAATGGGGGCCCGATCATACAGGAAGGAGTCCGCCGCCCGGACGCAAAAATTGAGAAGAGAAGGTAGAACCATCAACCGTGGCTGATCATAAGAGGAGCAGGGCAAGCCGCAATGTGGAAACCACGCGCGCCAAGAAGCGCGACACCCCGGGTGAAGAGATAGCCAGCAGCATCACCCATGGCATTGGCGCCGCATTGAGCATGGCGGGGATAGTCTTCCTGGTCGTTCTGGCGACAATGTACGGCGATGTATGGCGGATTGTGAGCTTCAGCATTTATGGAGCGACCTTGATCATTCTGTACGTCGCTTCGACACTCTATCATGGGTTCCGGAATCAAAAAGCCAAGCGAATATTCAGGATCATCGACCATTCCTCGATCTTCTTGTTGATCGCCGGTACCTATACTCCATTCTTACTGGTCAGCCTGCGCGGGGTTTTGGGCTGGACCTTGTTCGGGATCATTTGGTCATTGGCCGGATTGGGGATAGTATTCAAAGCCCTCTTCATTGGCCGCCACGGCAGAATCTCGGTTTTTATCTACGTCATAATGGGCTGGTTGTGCGTTGTCGCAATCAGACAAATGTTTGCCAATATCCCTGTCGGAGGAATTATTGGATTAGCAGCAGGTGGTGTTCTTTACACTGCAGGGATAATATTTTACGCTTGGTCAAAATTGAGATACGGTCACGCGATCTGGCATCTGTTTGTTCTCGGTGGCAGCGTTTTCCACTATTTTTCGATTTTCTTTTACGTACTACCTAAGAGATAGTCAAATATTCCCGGTGATTGTCTCCACCAGAGAGTCGGCGTCCATACCGTAGTTTCTGTACAGCACTTCTGCCTCATCCGATGCACCGTACTGGCTGATACCCATTGAAACGAGGCGCGTGTCTATTCTTTCGCGCGCGAGGCTCCGGGCGACGATACTGCCGAGGCCGGTGTCGGCGTTGTGGTCTTCATAAGTGACCACGAGTTTCGTCTGCGCGGCATCGTGTATTGTCTGGGGGTCGATATGGAGCGGGCAGGCGACATTGTAAACGCGGGCGCCGATCCCGGTTTCCTTCAATCGCGCATGGGCCGCGATCGCCAGCGGCAGCAGGGGACCGAACGTCAATATTGCGCAGTCATCTCCGGGCCGTATCAGGTCGGCCTTGCCGTATTCGAACTGATAGCGCGCACCGAATAAGAGTTCGCCGGACGCGGTTCTGACCGCAGGCAGCTTGGTCCGGCCGAGACCGATCACATAATTGCCCGGCTGCTGCAGCACATAACGTACCACGTGGTCGGTCTGATTGGGATCGCCGGGTATGACAAGCTTGAAGCCAAAGAGGTTTCTCAAGAGGCCGATATAATCTATGCAATGGTGCGTCTTGCCGTCAGGCCCGACATTGTAACCGAGATGGGTGGCGCAGATCTTGAGGTGCGTGTGGTTGATATCATTCAAACGCAGTTGATTGTAGACCTCATCGATTGCGAAGACGCCGAAGTCGGCCCACACGCTCAGGACGCCGTTCACCGATAAGGCACCGGCGATCGTCGCCGTGGTGTGTTCGCTCACGCCGGCCTGGAAGAAATTGCCGGGCCGCACCCGGGCGAACTCGTTCGATTTCACGGATTCAGCAAGATCGCAATCGAGCACCGCCATCGGCACTTCTGGATTGAGCGCGGCCACCTCGGCCAGCACGCTGCCGAAAACGGCCCTGGGGTGCGTGTCGTTGTCGTACGTCTTCGGCGCTCCAGCATCGATCTTCGCCACGCGACCTTCGGCCGGAACGCGGCCCTCATCATGCGCGTATTGTCGGACCCGGCGCGCGGAGCGCGACCGCGCGATCCCGGCGATATCATTGTCAAAACCCAGTTCGCGGAGCGCCCGGCCGCTTTCTTCCCCGGTCAGGGCGCGTCCGTGGTACTCCCGTTGGTGTTCCATGAACGAAACGCCTTTGCCAATGACCGTCTCCGCGATGATCACATACGGATATTCCTTATCGGCCAGGGCCTGTCTTATTGCGCCGTGGATCGCCCGGTGGTCATGGCCCGAGACCTCGAGTGTCCGCCATCCATCGGCAAGGTAATTCTGCTTAATATTCACCGGCATGATCTCTTCGGTCCGGCCTGAGATCTGAATGTGGTTGTTGTCGATGAGCACGGTCAGATCAGTGAGGTCATACTTGCGGGCAAATCTTCGTGCCTCGGCGACCTGTCCCTTTGCCTGCTCGCCGTCACTCATGACGACGAATGTTTTGTAGCCCAGCCCCGTGAGCCGCGCCGCCAGGGCAAAACCGCAGCCGGCAGACAATCCTTGTCCGAGATTGCCCGTGGTCCACTCGACGCCCGGCACGTTCCGTTCGATATGCCCTTCATAAGGACTGTCCGCTTTACGGAAAGATGACAGCAGGTCCTCCGGGTCGATGAACCCCAGGCGTGCCAGGCACGCATAGAGACCGGGCGAAGTGTGGCCGTGGCTGACGAGGATGCGGTCGCGCTTAGGATCACGAGCGCCTTCCGGCGAGACCCGGGCATTGGCGAAGAGGGTCAGGTAGATGTCGATCGAAGACATTGAGCCGCCCGGATGTCCGGATCCGGCAACGGTCGTCATCGTAATGATGTCGCCGCGGCAGTGGCGGGCTTTTTCCTTCAGGTCCTCTATTTCCTTATCTGTGATATCCTTGGTGAACCCGTGCATTGCGCGTTCCTTTCTTTAAATCCATCACATGACTGCCACCTTGAATTCCCCTTCGTTGAAGGCGGATTCGGCTCTGATGCGTAAGATCAAATTATATGTCCGGGCAATGTTCGCGATACTGTCCGCATGATTCAGACTGATGAAATCGGCAAGGCGCGGGGATGCCTGCAGTTCAACCATCTTCCCCCTGATGTTCTGCCCGTTGGTCTTGAACCAGCGCTCGATGTAGCCGAACGCGCTCGGCCGCGAGATGACCCGGCCTCTACCCTTGCATGCCGGGCATGATTCGCTCAGGCTCGAGGTCACACTCGACCGCGAACGCTCCCGGGTGAATTCCAGCAGACCGAATTCACTGATCGCGCCGACTCGATAACGGGCCTTGTCCTCGCGGATCATCGTTTTGAATTCCCTGAGCATGCGGTCGATGTTCTCGCGTTTTGAAAGGTCGATCAGGTCGACGATCACCAGCCCGCCGATATCCCTGAGGCGCAACTGGCGCACGATCTCCTTCAGCGCTTCGAGGTTGGTTGACAGCGCCAGTTTCTCGGCCTGCTTCTCCTTTGACGACTTGCCGGTGTTCACATCGATGGTCACCAGCGCCTCGGTCTGGTCTATCACGATGTGGCCGCCGCTGGGTAGCCATACCTTCCTCTCCAGTATCGCCCTCAATTTCTCCTCGACCGAGTATTTTTCGAAGATCGGCCGCGCCTCGGTGTAGAGTTTGACGCGCGAGCGCATGCGGGGCGAAACCTTGCCGAGGTAGCTGATTATCTTGTTGTAGGCCGGCGCTGAGTCGACGATCATGTTTCTCACGTCGGTGTTGAAGATATCGCGCACCGATTTGATCAGCGCGTCGGGCTCCTGATAGATGAGCATCGGCGCCGGGTTCTTCGCTTTCTCAATCGTCTTTTCCCACTCGCGCTTGAGTACTTCGACCTCCCGGCGTATTTCATCCGGCTTGGCGCGCGCCGCGGCGGTCCTGATGATCAATCCCATGCCGGCCGGTTTGAAATGCTTGGTGCTCCGGAAGAGCATTTCGCGCACGCGTCGCTGGCGGATCTTGCGGGATATGCCTATGTTCTTTGCGTTGATCAGCAGCACCACGTAACGCCCGGGTATTGAGATGTACGAGGTAATACGCGGTCCTTTCATGCTGTAAGAATCTTTTGTCACCTGGACGATTATTTCCTGATTCTCTTTAAGCTTGATCTCTTCGGGACGGTATTCGTGCTCCATCTCGATCTCGCTCTCGAAAAGCTCGGAAAAATCCTCAAAGGGGATCTCGTTCAATGGCAGAAATCCGTTCTTTTCGATCCCGATGTTAACGAACGCAGCCTTCAGTCCCGACATCAGGTTTAAGACCTTGCCCTTGTAGACATTACCGACAAGACTCGTCTGGTCGGCCCGTTCCAGGAAGAATTCCACGAAATTGCCTTCTTCCATCACCGCGATCCTCGTCTCGAGCTCTGAAGTGCTTACTATGATATCTTTTCTTGTCACTTGGCCTCCATTGGAGAAAGTAATTCACCTTTTTCTTCTATGAACATTGACGTCCTTGAAACCTTGAATTTCTTTGCCTCGGCGAGCGGCAGGTCGGTCAGATAGGAAAGAAGATCGTAGATGCTGACCTGGCCTTCACCGCAGTATAACCCGCAGATGAGAACGCCGTTATTGTCCGCAATCGATTCGATCCCGGGCAGAATATTCTTCTTTCCTGACCTAGTTTCCACGTAGATGGGTTCCCCGGCAGCAGGGTCTATCGTCTTCCTCATCTCGCTGTGCGCTATCTCCACCTCGTAGTATATCAGATGCATCGAGCGGGAGAGCGATGGGGTCTTCGCGTCGATCGCCCGGATGTCGAGCACTCTGATATCGGGCGGAAAGCGGCTGTTCAATTCCCTCGAGATGTTGCCGAAATACTCGGCCGCGAGGTGCAGGTCAAAATAATCACCCTTGGATATCTGGCCGACGCTCTTGGGCGGACCGAAAGAGACCCTGGGTACGGGAGAGAACCCTTCCGTATATCTGACGGGCAGATCCGACCGGCGCAGCGCGCGGTAGATGGTCCGGGTGATATCAAGGTGCGATGCATAGCGGAAGCCCTCGCCGACCGCGTACTTCACGCGGAAGATGATCGGACGGGGCGCGCCGGAGCGGTCCGGGATGGCGCCCTGGTATTTGTCCGCGCTCTGGTAATGTACCGGCCGGTGCTCAGCACAGGCTCCGCACTTAACGCATTTTGCGTAGAAGCAGTTCTCGGTTAATACTGCGAGGCGTGACCGCTGGAATTCCTTGTGCAGAAAATCCTTGTGGACGCCGATGTCAACGATATCCCACGGGTACGCGGTCCGGGGTTTGAGATAATCCTGCGGGTTAATCCCGTGCTCCTGAAACGCGTTCTGCCAGCGCGCGAAATCGAAACCCTCGCGCCACTCCTCAAATTTGCTGCCGGCCCGGTACACGCTTTCGATCACGGGGAAGATCTTTTCGTCCGCCCTGGAAAGAACCGCCTCGATATACGAGACATCGGGCGCTTGATACTTGACCTCCATCCGCCGGCTCTTCTTGCTCTTGACCCTTCGGATCTTCTCCTCTAACTCGGCGATCGGCGCGAACTCGATCGACTCAAATGGCGTATGGGGCTTGGGGATGAACGAGCTCAATGATATCTTGATATTCCCCCTGGAACTTGTTCTCAATATCGCGTCTGCGAGCCGGTTTATCTCATCGACATCGGCATCGGTTTCGAACGGCAGACCGACCATGAAATACAGTTTGACCTGCTTCCAACCCAGGCGGTAGGCAGTGTCGATCGAGGCGATGAGCCGTTCGTTTGAGAAGGATTTGTTCAACCGCCGGCGTAATTCATCACTTGCCGTTTCCGGCGCGAAGGTCAATCCGCTCTTCTTGATCTCCTTGATGAGCATTGCCAGGTCCTCACTGAAGAGTTCGCCCCGCATCGCCGGCAGCGATATGCTGATCATTTTCCTCTGCAGGATCTCGTTGAGCTTCCGGATCAGATTCAAGAGATCGGGATAGTCGAGGATCGAGAAAGATAGCAGAGAGACTTCTTCCCAACCGCTCTGCCGGATACCCTTTTCGACCGCGCTCAGGACCTCCGACTCGGGCCTGACGCGGAGCGGCCGGTTGGTGTAGCCGGCTTGACAGAAACGGCAACCCCAGGTGCAGCCGCGCATCACTTCGATCACGTAGCGGTCGTGTGTAATGTCGCAGATCGGCACGATCGGCGGAAAGGGCACGGCGTTGCCGTTGAGCGCGTTCACCGTCCGTTTCTCTATTCTTGTGTCATAGCCGCTGATCCGCGGCACCCAGACGCCAGGCACTTCGGACATGGCGCGGAGCCGTTCGTTTTTTTTCTCGAAGGGGATCTCCTTCAGGATCCGGACGAGGTCCCCGATGACCGGTTCGCCGTCGCCGACCACGAAAGCGTCAAAGACCTGCGACATTGGCCTGGGGTTGAGGGTTGCCGGACCGCCCGCAATGAGAACGGGATGGTGCGGTCCGCGGTCCGCGGCACGGAAAGGGATCGTTGCCAGATCCAGGACATACAAGACGGTAGTGTAGCACAACTCGCTCTGGAGCGAAAAGCCCAGGATATCGAAATCATTGACCGGCCGTTTAGTTTCAAGACCATAGGGTGCAATGTTGTTTGCGCGCAACCTATCCCCGAAGTCTGGCCATGGAGCGAAGACCCTCTCGCACTGGACGTCCGGTTCGCGGTTGAAGAGGTGGTATATGATCTTGATCCCGAGATTCGACATCCCCAGTTCGTAGACCTCTGGAAAGACGAGCCCGACAAATATCCTGGGATGTTTCTTCAGGGTTATGTTGTACTCGCCGCCAGTGTACCGTATGGGTTTTCTTACGAGCGGCAGCAGATCATCGAGCATGCGTGAATTCTGCAGAAGCAGAGAGGTTTGCCTTTTCGGCCGTTAACGAAGATAATTGGCCCATGTCACCTACAACAGCTCGTAACCACGCTCCAGGGCTCGATCATTCAGCATCAACTGCTCGTCGCTTGCTTTCTTGAACCTTTCGCGTTGCGCTCTTTTCATCGTTTCGAGCTTGAGGATGCCGGTCTTTTTGACCAGGGCGCCCAGCATGATCATGTTGGCGATGCGCGCCTCACCGAGCTCTTCGGCGACTGCATTCGCTTCGATCGGGATTATCGTGATGTTCTTCCTCTGGGGGATCGACTTGATGAGCGTTTTGTTGAAGAATAAGATGCCGTCCGGCTTGACCGCAGGTTCGAAGCGCGCCAGAGATGGTTCATTCATGATGATGACGATATCTGGATTGGCGACGATCGGCGACGCCACTGGTTCGGTCGATATCACCACCGAGCAATTGGCCGTACCGCCCCGCATTTCCGCGCCATAAGAAGGAAAGAAAGTTACGTTCATATTCTCGAATAAGCCGGCATAACCCAGAATGATGCCCGAGGATACGATCCCCTGCCCGCCAAAGCCGGCGATGATTATCTCGCTGGTCATCTTTTCTCCCTTGCGCGGGTCCGGTAA
>JACUUY010000005.1 GCA_014859085.1 Caldifarciminota bacterium | reverse complement strand
TGCTCAGGAACAATTGTTCGTGGACCGGCGCCGCGCCGAATATCTTGCCGACGAAAAGGCGAACTGTGAACGGCACGCCGATCGCGAATGAACGCCTTATCTCAAACGTCGATTTCAAGTATTGCCAGTCACTGCCGAGCGCATGATGGGCAAAAGCTAATCGGGCATCGATGTTTAATGCCGAATACCGGAACCGGAAATGATTATCGAGGGAGACGTTCTTGCCCAAGTCCCAATCGATCGAGTCCAAGCCTGCATATGTGAAAAGCCCGCCATAGACAAGCATGTTCGTAATCTCAACCTGCGGCTTACGTGCGAAGGGACGTCCGAGACTGCTGGCGAAACCGAGGCTGATGTAATCTCCACCTCGGGAACGTGAGCCGCTGAATCGCAGGCGAACGCGCAACCCATCCCTGAACACGACCGGCGTCTGGTAGTTGAGCAGCGGATAGTCCCGGCCGCTGCCAAACCCGCGAACATAGCCAGCCGTCTTCTGGTATCCGCCCTTGACAAAATCAAAATCCGCGAACTTGTCGCCAAAGACATAAAGACCTGCTTTCACGCCATCATAGTGATTATACCAGAGATACGGCGACCAGATGATCTGGTAGGTGGAAAACGACGGCCAGTCAAAATCGAAAACCGGCTTGACCGAGACCCTGCGCGGGAAGTGATTATTCCAGAGGTCCGGGTCCAGAGTATTCTCTGACGGGTCTATCGCCACCCCGGTCACTTCTCCCGCGTCATGCGGCAGCTCGATTAAATAATCCTTCGCCTTACCGTCCAGGGCGAAATTATGTTCGCCGGATGCAGTCCGGACCAGCACGTCGACCGGCATCCTCAGATCTCCCCTGTTTTCTATCTCCACCGTATGCCCGGTCACCCGTTTCACCGCCCAGTCGCAGAATTCTGTAGTATGGATGAATGAATCAAAGAGCGGCGCCAGATCGTGATCGCTGAAGCGGCTGCATATGCCGATGAGATCTTCTGGCCGCGCATGCTTAAACGTGTGCTCCTGATAGTACTGCCGGAGCATTCCATCGAATTGATCCCTGCCGCACATGTTCTCCAGCGACCGGAAAAAGAGCGCGGGCTTTGATCTAATGCTGCTCTCATAGACGATGGGCAGATCGACATAGTTGCCGGCAGATGCCGAAACCGGCTTTTCCAGCCGATTTGTCTGCATCACGTAATAGTACAACCGGTGACAATACTCCAGGGATAAGGGAGGCAACAGCGGTGTCTTCATGAGCGAGTATTCCGGTCCGTACTTATCCTCCATGTATCTTATTGCAGCATAGGCGGCAAGACCCTGGCCGAGCCAACCATCCCGCGATCCATTCACGCCGATTACCGCGTCAAACCATTGTTTGCCTATTTCGCCGGCCAGCTGCGCTTCGAAATAGCGTGTCAGGCGGTCTTCCTTCATGCTGATAATGATCATCTGTGGATATGCTGCGCCTCCCCGGTGGAAGCCGTCGACAATACAAATATCCCCGTAAGGATAATCTCCGAACCACCGGGCGAGCCTCGATACGGCATCAATTGCATACTGGCATGCATTCTCACCATGGTTTTCGTTTTCCCGGCGATAAAAAACAGAGATGTTAGTATTCTCCACCTTGCACATCCGGACCCCGAATTCCCGGTCGCAGACCCATATGAAATCATCGACGTCATCAGCCGCGAAGCGCACGCGCTTGCGCCCGCCAGAGACGTTTTCATTGTCGCGGTCATTGAGATCGCTCGCAAATTCTCTCCCTGCATGCACTACCTGCCGTCCTGTAGCGGCGACGACATAATCAGCCGGAAGGTCGATCGTGACGTCATACCGGCCGAACTCGCCATACGTGCCTCCGAGCGGATGCAAGGCTTCAACATGCCACCCTGCGGCGTCAAAGACGCAGACCCTTGGATACCAGCAAGTCATCTCATAATGACCGGGCCAGTATCCGAACTCGTGCAATTCTCTTGGGATCCTGAGCCAATAATCAATCGTGAAATTCACGGAATCCCCGGGGATCACAGGTTGCGCCAACGGTACCGCCAGTATTGTCTCCGTGATGCAGAATCCCAGTGCGTGTGCGTTCGATGCGACCCGGTCAACGGTCATGCCGCCATGACCCTGAATGGGCATTCTTTCGAACCTTTGATCCCCCATCTTCCCGGCTTCCCGCACGTAGTAAGTCTGCCGGCTGCCGAACGCATTTGCATGGAGATAAAGATATATGGTATCGAGCGCGAAGGGTGAATTATTATAGTATGTCAGATCGGCCGACGCGGCAAGTGTATGCTCATCGGTGTCGAGTACTGCCCGTATTTCATATGACACGCGTTGTTGCCACGCTGCATGCAGGAGAAAAAGAATGATGATCATGATATTCGTATCATGTGAAGGTGATCTTTATAGGTGCAAGTATAACGGAAACGGAAGATCTGTCAATGCCGCAAAGCAGTACGCCCCGGATCTGATCTGTAACTACTACAACCGGGCGTCTTTCTTATTCATTTGAATTGAGAACCAAAAATTCTTGAGTAATAGAAACAAGATACCGCACCGGGGTTTGCGGCAGACGCCGCAAACCCCGGATGCCTTTCCGAACGTACCCCTTATCTCATGCGGGGCATTGCTTCATGCCGTTGGCGCTCTCCTTTTTCGTGCATTTTGTGACGGGTGTCAAAGAATATCCGCTGCTCGTCATTGAGAAGATTCCGTATCTCCTGCCGATGCTGTTCTTTCTGCTTCATCATTTTGGTGCGCAGGCTGCCGATCTCGTCGATCATTTTGTTGACTTCGGTCATGTTGACCTTATCACCGGTCGTGAGCGTGCGCAGACGCGCTTTCTTCTCGCCCAGTTGATTGCGCAGAGACTGCATCGCCTTCATGTGCTCTACCCTCATGGTCTTGATCCGGGTTTGCTGCTCTTCGGTCAAGCCGGGTATCATGTGTCCAGGCTCGGACATCCGACATTCCCCCATACCCCGGGCTTTACCGGGCTCCGGCTCCATTTTCGGAGCCTGCGCGAACGCGCTGCCAGCAAGCATCAATAATGCAAGGACTGGCACCGCGATTTGTTTTGAGTTTAGTCTATGCATGTGTTTCTCCTTTCTTTTGCTCAGCATCTCAACGTCCTTCCTCGACGCGCGGTAACTTGCGGACACCATGGCGCCGCATCGGTACCGGTTGAGGTTCATCGGGACTGCCTTTCATGAGCAGTTGATGAAGCAAACCGCCCAGCCGTTCCTGCTGCTCCTGCGTAAGAATTGTCTTGATCCTGGCCAAACGCTCAAAAACCTGCGCATCATGCTTCACTTGAAGCCGGGCTATCTGCTCGATCAGGGTATCCGTTTTTTCCCGGTCGATTCTTTCTTCGCGCAGCATTGACATTAACTCCTGCCGCTTCATGAATAACTCTTGACGCAAGGGGAGCATCGTTTCTCTCATCTCTTCATTTTCCTTTTTTATCTTCTCTATCTGCTTCTCGCTCAAGCCGAGTTCCCTGACGATCCGCGTGTTCCGCCACTCCGGCGCCATGGGCTGTGGGCCGGAAGGAAATTCCTGCCCGGCGGGCGGCCTCGTTAACCAGAAATATCCCAGTGTGAAAACCGTGGCCAGATTTATGGCGACCGAGATGACGAGCACAACAACCAGAACTTTCTTATCCACTATGGCCTCCCGCAACAAGCTGGTTGTAAACATCGGACAACGAGCCATCCGAGAATTCATCAAATGAACTTAGACCGAAGATATCACTCTCCTCCACGCCTTGCGCGACATAACTCGACGCGATCGATCGATACAATGTCTTGCCTGCTTGATTGCCGATCAATAACGAAACAACAATGCCAACCGCGGTTGCCGCCGCGACGGCCACTCTCCGGATCTTCTCAATGATCATTGCCGGGCGCACCTCTTCCCGCACGCACTGCCTCAGACGGGTCATGAAAAAAGGCTGGATTTCCATCCCCTCTAATGTACTGTTTAGGACATCACCGAGCCTGGACAATGCGGCCAGTTCGGCTTGGCATTCCCGGCAAAGCTCCAGGTGCTCTGATAACAACCGCTGCTCATCCGGGCACACTTCGCCGTCCAGGTATCGAGATAATTTTCTTCTTACCTTAGAACACTTCATTCATTGCTCCTATTTATTGAGACACCAATATCTATCAGATTCTTGCGGTCCAGTGTGAACCTCACAAAACCTTTGCCAGCTTGCGCTTCAGGGCCCGGCGTGCCCGAAAGATCAGCGATTCGACAGAAGACTGGGAAACCTTCATGATCTCGGCGATCTCGCTGTACGACCTCCCCTCGAACTGCGCCAGGATGAGCGCCATGCGCTGCCGTTCCGACAGCTCCTCGACCGCCCGGCGCACGATCTCGACCTTTCTTCGCTGTTCCCAATCAGGCTCGACCACGAGGGGGTCAGGCAGATTGCCCTGTGCGATCAGTTCATCGAGCGACACATTTTTGTGCCGGTTCTTGCGGCGATAATTGAGGCAGTGATTCACGACGATCCTGTAGAGCCACGTTGAGAACTTAGACTTACCTTTGAATTTTGCCGCGTTCCGCCAGACCTTAACGAAAATCTCCTGGGCCAGATCCTGGACATCTTCGCGGTTGCCCGTGTAGTGGTAGATCGTGTTGAAAACGGCCTGCTGGTATCTACTGAGCAGCTGTTCAAAGGAATGCTCGTCGCCCAGAGCGGCGCGTTTGAGCAGATCCTCGTCGGCTACGCCAGCGTGTCCATTTCCAATCATGATTTTTTCCGAGCGATATTTGGACTGCCGGGCGGTCTCTCCGGTTTATGCTGCGCCGGCCCTTGTCCGACCCGTGGCCGGCTGCTGCACGGTCTCTGTTCGATGCATGTTTCCGCGATGTGGCAACAGACCCCCCGGCTTATCTCATCTGTTTTCACGGTTGCCAGAGATAAAGCTCGAAATCAACGCGATCTTCTCCGTCAAACACCACACCCTCATCCTCGAGCAGCCTCTTCTGCAATTCGTACCCGTACCCCGGCCTCAGGGATATCTGCCCCTTGCTATTGATCACGCGCTGCCAGGGCAGGTTCTCTTTTTCTGAAGATGAATGTAATATATACGCGACTTCGCGCGCCGCCCTGGGCTTTCCCGCGTACTCCGCGATCTGGCCATAGGTCACGACCCTGCCGGCGGGTATGCTCTTTATGACTTTAACAACGCGTTCGTAGAACCCCTTTTCAATATTGTAGTTCATCGTTTATTGATTTCATGATAACGATAGCAATCAGTTGTATGATCATTAACCATGCCCACGGCTTGCATGAAGGCATAGCAAATAACCGGCCCAACGAATCTGAACCCGCGTTTCTTCAAATCCTGGCTCATCATTTGAGACTCTTTTGTCTGAGCAGGTAGTTCCGCAGGTGTCTCGTATTTGTTATGAATAGGCTTTCCGCCCACGAATTGCCAGATGTATTTATCAAACGACCCGAACTCCTTTTTCACCTCAATAAACCTCTTCGCATTTTCTATCGTCGCTGCGATCTTTAGACGACTGCGAATAATACCGGCGTCTTTCAGCAATCGATTGATGTCTTTCTTTGCATATTTTGCGATCTTGCGCATATCGAAATTGTCAAATGTTCGTCGGTAATTTTGCCGCCTATCCAGTATTGTTCTCCAACTCAAGCCAGCTTGAGCGCCTTCAAGAATAAGAAACTCGAAAAGCTTGCGGTCACTGTGGACAGACACGCCCCATTCCCGGTTATGATATTGCAGCATCAATGGTGAACTACCTTCCGCCCACGCACATCTTTTCAATCTTCTTCTCTGCGCCATCCCTTGCCCACAGTCACACTAAAGTAAGTTCCGATATGGATCACACGGAAGCCAATCGAAGCAGCGTCAGCAAAACAGCTTCCAGCCTGCACACGCAATAACGATTGCAGCCATCAAAGCGTTGACTCAAGCGGCCCATCATCAATGGCACTTGCGGCAGCTCTTCAATCTTTTAGATCGAATTGTTCGATTTTCAGATCGATCGTTCCGTCTTTAACGCGGACGACTACTTCATCCGCTTGTTCTGGCGTTAACTCAAAACTTGGATTCCAGGTTTCGCCATTCCAGGTCATGTTATATAAATACATCGTCGGCTCATGTATCGGTTTGCCATCCTTAAAGGGCACCGCCATGAATGCTGACTTATCATCCAGTTTGTTCATACCAGTCACTCTGACACCTTTTCCCGCAACGATTCTGACCCGTACGATCTCCTCATCAAATATCATCTGTTCGAATGGTAAATCAACGAACGCCACCAATGAAACACGATGTGCCCAATCTGGCAGCTCAATAACCTTTTCCTCACGGCTGCTCATTCTTGAATAACCAACGGGCATCGCGAACACCTCATCATCAACTTCCTCCACCTTTATATCTTTCAATTCCATGGTACGCGCGGGCTCACCAGTTATGGCGATTTTCAGCGGGAAGCCAAGTGTGTTTGAAAACCACAGTTGCATCAACTCATCGTTTCCGCTCCGAATGGCGTAGACGTCACAATCATATCCGTTGATCTTTTCGGCCCCGGTCTTCACCTTCTCGCCCATCTTCTCTGTGTATTTGGCGGCCTGGAAAGGATCGTTCATCAGGCTCTGCATATCATCGTTGGCCATTTCCATGTAGACCTTTTCCTCTGGCATGAGGATGCGTGTCAGTCCTGCAGTCTGATCGACCAGAACAAAGACCTTGTGGCCTTCTTCCTCCAGCTCCATGCGATATCTGTCATTTTTGACGTATATCTTATTCGTCCTGGTCACGTTATCCATGGTCTCGGACATGCTTGCTACGAACTGAGCAGCAAAAGAGATATTCAAACACGTGGACAGAAGAAACGCAATACAAACTATAGTGAACCATCCTGCACTGCTATTATCACGCATGTTCACCTTCCTTTCTTTGGTTGTTTTGATGTTCTCTGTTGTGTACAAGTAATAGTATACATAAAGATGGCTTAGTCAATAACTGACATGGCTTTTCTGGACATTGGACTTCTGTTCTTGACTGCGGGCTGTATTATGTTATAATGACTGCATGAGCTTAACTGACAAAGTGAAATAGCCCCATGGATCTGAAGGAATTACAGAAGCAGATCGTAGGTTTGAATGAAGAAGTCCCGCTCCTGAATGGTTCTCGGGTAAAATACATTAATTTTGACAATGCGGCGAGTACACCGACGCTGCTGCCGGTCATGGCTAAGGTCGACGAGTTCTCCAAGTGGTATTCCAATGTGCACCGCGGCACCGGTTTCAAGTCGCAGCTTTCTTCCCGGGTATTTGAAGAAGCGCGACACATAATCGGCCGCTTTGTCGGCGCCGATGCCAGTTCCACCGTTATATTCTGCAAGAATACGACCGAGGCGATCAACCGGCTCGCGTGGCGCTTTCAGTGCCCGACGATCAAGGCAATGGGGCAAGACGCCGATAAGCCGGTAATACTGACCTCGATCATGGAACACCATTCCAATGAATTGCCCTGGCGCAAGGTCGGCCGGGTTGTCCATATCGATCTCAATCCCGATGGCACGATAAGCATGAGGGATTTCGATGACAAAATCAGGCAGCATAAAGGTAAAGTGTGCTTGGTCGCGATCAGCGGCGCTTCAAATGTCACCGGCTACATAAATCCGATCCACGAATATGCGGCGAAAGCGCACGAGGCCGGAGCGCAGATCGCGGTCGACGCGGCGCAGCTCGCACCCCACCGTCCGATCCGCATCAAACCAAAGACCGACCCCGAGCACATCGACTACCTCTCGTTCTCCGCACATAAGATGTATGCGCCGTACGGCATCGGTGTTCTCGTTGCCGACCGGTCAGCATTCGAGCACGGTGATCCAGATTACGTGGGCGGCGGCACGGTCGATATCGTCGATCTCGAAAGCGCCTACTGGAAGGACCTGCCGGAAAGAGAAGAGGCCGGCACGCCTGATATTATCGGCGTCGTTGCCCTGGCCAAAGTCGTCAAGTTGATCGAAGAAGTCGGCTTCGATTCGATAATCGACCACGAGGCGGACCTGACGGCCTATGCCCTGGAAAAAATGAATGGCATGCCCGAAATCATAATATATGGCGATAAGGAGCCGGATAATGCACGACAGCGGCTGGGCGTCATCAGCTTTAATGTCCGAGACATGGATCACGCCCTGGTTTCCGCGATCTTGAGTTACGAAGGCGGCGTGGGCGTGAGAAACGGTTGTTTCTGCGCGCATCCGTATGTGAAATGCCTGCTGGGCGTCACTCCAGAACAGGCAAAGGACGTCGAGAAGCACATTCTCAGCCGCGACCGCTCAAAGATCCCCGGCACCATCCGGATCAGCTTCGGCCTCTACAACACGAAAGAAGAGATCGACTATTACTGCGGCATGCTCGGCATTGTTGTCAGGAGGGAGTATAAGGGCAAGTATATTCTGGACAGAGAACGGGGAGAATATCACCCCGAAAACTTCTCAGTAGATTTTTCAAAATTCTTCACCCTCTGACCCCTGCCCTGCATTCCGGGACACGCAACCAAACTCTGTTCGATAACACTTGTCCTGACATCGATTGTCCAATACATTAACCTGAATCCTCTTCATTTTTCGCAAAGTGTTGTTAACAATGCTCTTCCAGCGCATGACGGTTCTTGTCATTGCGCGTGAGGCCTGCCAAAAGGCAGGACGAACGCGGCGATCATATAATTTCTTGGGACTTCTTCGGCACTGAGATTGTCCCGTCCCGAGGATCCTCGCTTCGCGGGACTTCGTCCTCCTCGACCAGCCCGGAGTCCTTGTAATGACAATTCAAGGTTCTGGAGAAAGTGAAGAGGACTCAGTACATTAACTAGTTGACACCCCCTGTAAATTTATGTAGAATGATGAAGACACATCGTATATGGTGTTGTCAAAACCGATCGATGCCCTTGGATCGGACCGAAAGGAGGTGAGCCGCAGACGCATATTTCAAGATCGACCATGGTGTTGAACGCCGCCGGAAAAGGGCATCATCTTTTGAAGAATAATACAGGACAAGAGGAGGTATTACATGAAGGACAAAAGGTTGAGGTTTCCAATCGCCGTCGCCGCCTTGTTACTAATGGTAGCCGTCGGCTACACTGCAGAAGTCGAAAACCAACAGGCCAATCCCCGCATCATCCACGTGGAACTGTCGCCCGAGTCGGCGCCGGCCAGCTACCCGATGCGCGCCGAGTTCGTCGACAGCTTCGAACGCGCGGGCATCGCGCCCTGGACAACCGGCGGCGATGCGGCATCCGGTCTGTGGGGAATACGGGACACGACGAATACCTACGGTCCCCAGGCACCGGCATGGGACGGCTACCGGTATGCGGGTCATCCGTCGACCGATATTCCAGAATATCCGTCACCCGGGTCGAATCCCGGATATCTGACGTGGATTGCATCGCCGACGATCGATATCACGGGCTGGCCGGCCCTCTACATATCATTCAGTTACTGGTCTGACCTCGAGGGCGCAATGACCAACTTCGACGGCGCCATCGTACAGATCTCACCGAATAACGGCACGACGTGGCTCCAGGTCGATTCGAATGCCGTCGGTCACCTGAACCCGACCTATGACGCGCACCTGGCGAACACCGGGCAGCTGGGTACGAGATGGGCATACTGCTACTCGACCAATCCCGACTGGGTCACGGTGAGCTCCCAGGATCTGATGGCCCTGGGTTATGTCGCAGCCGGCAACCAGATCAAAGTCCGCGTCAACTTTGCGTACGACGCGCTTTCCGGCGGCCAGGGTTTCTTCATTGACGATGTCTATATCGGTGATGCTCCGCCGCCTGACCTGCAGCCGCCCGTTATCGCCCATACACCGCTACTCGATACACCGGACACCCTGAGCAACTACACGGTCACTACGACGATAACCAGCCGAACTATGCGCCCCAGGTCACCAACCCGGGAGATGGATGCTTCACGCGCTTCAGATTCCTCGACGTCGGCATTGACAGCGGACTCGTCCACCGGGTCAAGTTCCTGTTCGAGGGACCGGGCACGGTCGATATCCGTCTGTATCAGGCAACCGGACCGGGTGCTCCTGGCGCCTTCATCGACTCGGTTGCCGGGTTCCAATCACCGGGCTACCAGTGGTCGACCGTAACACTGACGCAACTCAATGCCCAGACCGCCAGTCCGTGGGGAATCTTCGTCGGCTACATCATCGGTCCAGGCGATTCGGTCGGGCTGCTGCGCGATGCTAATTGCGACTATCTCGGTCAGATGTGGAACTACCAGTCGGGACAGTGGACGACCGAGTCGGCCGGCGATTTCCTGATGCGGCTCAAGGTCATACCGCTTGTACCGCCCGGGGTCGAGGAGAACACGAACAAACCGTTCTCGGTCTTCAACCTTGCACAGATCGCGCCCAATCCGGTGAGAACAGCAGGCATCATCGAATACCAGCTGCCGGTCGCGCAGAGAGTGTCACTTTCGGTATACGACGTGACCGGGCAGCTCGTCAGAACCCTGGTCAATGAGACCAGGAATGCGGGTACACACCAGGCGATCTGGGACGGCCGCGATTCCCGCGGCACGAAAGTCTCAAGCGGCGTCTACCTCTATCGGCTGCAGGGCGAAAGCGAAAGCGTGACGAAGAAAATGATCTTGGTACACTGATCTTCTGCTGCGAAGCGAACGAAAGCGAAAAGGGGCAGAGACATCTGCCCCTTTTTCTTTTCGATGCTTGATTATCCGCGCCGCCGGTTACTTATGAGAGAGTATCTTCTTCGCCCGGTTGATGAAATCTTTAATCTGTGTCTTGTCTCCCGCCTCGCCGATCAGCCGTACCACGTGTTCGGTCTGGGACGGCCGGATATGGAGCCACCAGCCGTCGCCCGTGATCTTAAGACCGTCGGTATGATCCGTTTTGCCCGGGAATTCTTCGATGATCATCTGCTTCTTCGCTTCGAACCTCTCCCGGCTGATCGATAACTTCGTCTTCAGCATGTAGTACCTGGGGTATGACGCCATGATCTGTGACATTTTCATGCCGCGTTTGGCAACGAGCTTCACGATCAGCGCCGCGGCAACGAGCGCGTCGCGCGTGAAATTCACCGCCGGATAGATCACGCCGCCGTTACCCTCGCCGCCGATGACCGCGGACACCGAACGCATCTTCGACACGACGTTCGCCTCACCGACCTTGGTGCGGAAGAGCCGGACCCGGTGCCGCCGCGCGACAAAATCCACGAGCGCGGTCGTCGAGAGGTTGGTCACGACGCTGCCGCGCTCCAGACCCAGCACGTGATCGGCCGCCAGGACGAGGGTGTTCTCCTCGCCGATTGCCCGGCCGCGCTCGTCGACGACGGCCAGCCGGTCGCAATCCGGGTCGCAGGCAAAACCAATATCAAGCTTGTGCTCCTTGACGAACCGGCGGAGCGCCGTAATGTTCCGCGCGGTCGGTACGGGCCCGCGCGGAAAGACCGGTGCAAAGCGGCAATTGAGCCGGAAGACCTGGCAGCCCATCGCTTCGAGGACACGCGGCAGGCCGATCGAACCGGCACCAGCCACGGCGTCGACCGCGACCCGCAGGCGCACGTCCACGGGTTTGACCTTCGAGACGATGGCACCGATATGCTCGCGCAAGCCGGACCGGCGCACCCTGACCCGCTGTCTCTTGTCACAGGAAGCATTATCATCCGGCGCGAGACGCGCGGCAAAACGCGCAAACTGCCTTTCATCGAGAAAGAGCCCCTGTGATGAAACGAATTTGAGCGCGTTCCACTCTATGGGATTGTGACTCGCGGTGATAACAATACCGCCCCCGGCTTTGAGCCGGCGGACCATGAAGAGCACGGTCGGTGTGGGGACGATACCCAGGTCAATGACCGGGCAGTCTGCCGCGTTCAATCCTTCGATCACGGCCTGCCGGAAGATCTTGCCGGACTGACGCGTATCGCGGCCAATGACAATGCTCCCCGCATTCACGAACCGGCCAAAATCACGGGCATACCTGTATATCACGGCCGGATTCAGATCCTTGCCAACGATGCCACGCAGGCCCGATATGCTGAATTTCAGCGCCATTCGGCAATTATACGCTGCATGACCGGTTTGTCAACGCAGACCAGAGGTGAACTCTGGGATGATTGCGGCGATAAAAAACAAGATTACGGTGATGGTGCAATAGACATCAAGAGCGGCTCTGCCTTGCGCGTAAAGTCAGAGCCGCGGGGGGGCTTATGATCGCACCAGGATCAATGTATCATGATGCTGAACGTGTTGGATGAACGCTTTGGATTTGTCTCTCTGTTAACCGTACGCGCCAGCGGCCCGGATCCGGGCCGCTTTGCGGTCACCTCGACCTCCGGCATCAAACCGCTCCATGCTTCATCCTCGAACTCGTAGCGCGGCGCCGTCACTTCCACTCCGTCCATTGAACCGACGTACGCCGGTGCTTCGCTTTGATGCCGCGCTGCCGTCACCTCGACCGCCGGCATTAGACCGTCGTATTCGTCGCCGCCGGCAATTGCCAAGGTGACCAACGCACCGAGTAGAAACAAAGTGGTCAAGAAAATTCGCATGCTTCCTCCTTCACTGTTGCATTGGACTTGCTCCATTGCTAAATAATACGCAGAGGAGGAAGAAAGGTTTCATACGAAAAGACATGCGCGTCGGCCGTGAAGAGTGTCCTGGATTGCCGGGGCCTCGGGTTCTGGCCGTCAATGGGGTTTCAGCAGGAAGAGGGTCAGGAAAGACCAGTAGATCGTCCTTTTTATCCATTTTGCGATGCCGGCATGTTCGACCTTCAATCTGTGCCAGACATATGCAAGCACCACCATTGCCGCCATCAACCAGCCAATGAAAAGATAGACCTCGACGTACGACAGCGTCGTGCCCCAGTAGAATACCATACCCTTGTTCAATACCGAGCCGTAAACGATCATGAGGTGCACGACATAGACGACAAGAGATTCCTGCCCGAAATACTTGACCGGCAAAGGCGAGCGCTGCCATAATTGCTCGCATCTCTGCAGCAGTACCGTGAGCAGGATTATCACGCCGCTCTTGGTTGCGAAAACGTGGAGTCCAGACAGAACACCTGCGCCGTGCACCACCCGGCCGAACACGATCAGCATCACGGCAATGACCAGCGAACTCTTCAGCCACGAATCCTGCTGCCTGCTGAAAAGGCATCCGCTCGTGAATCCCAGGAAGACAAACGACGAGCAGCAAAAAACCGAAAAATGTGCATCCGTGAAGTAATACTTGACCGCGGTCGGCAGATTCTGGACGAATGCGCTGTGCGGAACGGCCGGCGTGAGAACCGCAAGCATGAGGGCGGCCAGTCCGGTCATGATCCAGATTGCGGGCCACTTTGGTTTAAGCAGACACCATAATTGCAAGACCACCAGCGACACACCTATGCACCGCAGGATGTCGGTCTTCAAGAAATCACCCCACGGTGCGGTGCCGACCGACAGAATCGTCTTGCGCAGCGAAAAATAAGGGAGGTAAAGGAGATACCCGAGCACGATCAGAAACAACAGCCTCTGCAGCCGCCGCAGCAAGACCCGGTCGAACTTCACCGGCATCTCGAGGCGCGGCCCGTTGACGACCGCAAAGGCGAAGCCGGCCGCGAAAAGGAAGACGGGCGCGGCATACCCCCGCACGAAAGTCCAGTTCACGAAGAACGCGGTGCCGCGCAACGCCGTGTCGAGCAAGCCATCCAGGCTGTGGCCGTGGATCATCTCGGCCACGGCAAGCGCGCGTAGCATATCCAGAAAGTAATAACGGGTTTTCATGTGGATAATGAAGGGATTATACGTAACGGAGGCGGTGAATCAAGCCCCGGCTCGCGACCGCCATCTAACACCGGCCTCATCGCGGCCTGCGGTGTCATTGACATCTGTCATACCATGGGTATACTCACGGATAGTATGGATATTTTGAAGTTCAGCGAGAACGAGCGGGCTAACTGGGAGGATTTCGCAGCAAAGGCGAACAACGGCACGATCTTCCACAGCCTGAAGTTCCTCGGTTACCACCCGCCCGAACGCTTCAAGGATCACCATCTCATCGTCAAAGAGCGGGGCAACACGATCGCCGTCCTGCCGGCGGTCGAGGACGACGCCGCGATCATCTCGCACCGGGGCGCTTCCTACGGCGGCTTCGTGCTCCGCGAAGGTCTCGGCATTCACGCGGTCTATTTGCTCGTGGAGCATGTCGTACAGTACTTCAAGACACACGGCTGCAAGAAGATCATCCTCACCCAGCCGCCGCTCATCTACTACCGCAAGCCGGACCAGTACATCGACTTCGCCCTCATGAAGCACAATTTCTGCTACCTGAAGCGGGATGTCACCGCGGTGATCCCGCTCGACACGGCCGAGCCCATGACGGCCTTTCACAGTGACGCCCGGCGCTCGACGAAGAAAGCGATGCGCGAAGGCGTGCGCGTCAGGATCTCCGGTGATCTCCCCCGTTTCTACGAGATCCTGAAGAACAACCTCGGCATGCGGCACAACGTCACGCCGACCCACTCACTGGACGAGCTGATGAAGTTGCAGAAGATATTCCCGGAGCGCATAATCCTCTTCGGCGCGTACATCAAAGACAAGATGGCTGGCGGCATGGTGGTCTTCGTAGCCAACCCGAGGGTCATTCTTGCGTTCTATATCAGCCATGACGACAAGTATCAGAACTACCGCCCGGTCAATCTGCTTTTCTACGAAGTCAGCAAGTGGGGCCGTGATCAGGGATTCAGGTACCTGGACCTCGGAACCTTCACCCTCAACATGGCGCCAAACTGGGGATTGGGCCGGTTCAAGGAAAACTTCGCGGCACGTGGTTTCTTGCGCGACACGTATCAACTGACCCTCTGAGGATCCGGGGGCAGCGATGTTCGACGATCATATCGGATCCTGGAGTCTACCATAGATGAATGAAGACATGATCCGGCTCGGTCACGGGGCCGGCGGTTTGTTAACATCAAAACTCATCCGTCAATCCGTACTGAAATACTTCGATGACAAGATCCTGCAGCGCCTCGAGGATGCCGCCGAACTGGCGCTGCCGTACGCTAAGATCGCATTCACGACTGATTCCTATGTTATCGACCCGGTATTCTTTCCGGGCGGCGATATCGGAAAACTGGCCGTCTGCGGCACGATAAACGACCTGGCCGTGAAAGGCGCGATACCGAAGTACCTGTCATTCGCGATGATCATTGAAGAGGGGTTATTGATCGCTGATCTGGAAAGGATTCTGCGGTCTGCGGCGCGGACTGGGCGGGCGGCCGGGGTCAGGATAGTATGCGGCGACACGAAAGTCGTGGAAAAGGGCAAAGCCGACAAGCTATTCATCACCACAAGCGGTGTCGGTGTTATAAAGCACGATCTCGGCAAGGAGAAGATCCGCCGCGGCGACCGGATTCTGGTCAGCGGCACGATCGGCGATCACGGCATCGCCGTCATGAATGAACGCCTGAACTTGGGACTTCGGTCCAACATTAAAAGCGACGTGGCCGCGCTCCATACCCTGACGCGGGCAATCCTCGCCGCGGGCAAGAGTATCCATTTCATGCGCGATCCCACACGCGGCGGTGTTGCCTCGGTCCTCAACGAGGCGATCGAAGGTACTGGTCACGGAATCCTCATCCAGGATACGGCCCTTCCCATAAGAAAGCAAGTCAGGGGTGCCAGCGAAATTCTTGGGCTGGACCCTCTTTACATTGCGAACGAAGGGAAATTGATCGCCTTTGTGGACAGGAAAGACACGGCGCGGGTCCTCAGAGTAATGCGCGGGCATGTCCTCGGTAAGAATGCCGCGATGATCGGCGAGGTCACCGATGGGCCGGCCGGTGTCTGGGTCAGAACCCACATCGGCGGCACCCATCCGCTGCTCCAAATGGAGGCCGAAGGGTTGCCGCGGATCTGCTGAACACAGCATACACTGAATACACTAAAAGAAACACACACTGAAAACACTGAAAGGTATCATGGGATGAATGCGCATGGGTGTTCTCGTGCCGGCTTGACTTGGGCGGGTGCACGGCTATAATCCTGCAACTATATGCTGATTTCCCGAGCCTGTGATGAAATGTACATGCAGTACGCGTTCAGCCTGGCGACCCGGGGTGCCGGGCAGACCGGCGCCAATCCGCTGGTCGGAGCGGTTGTGATCAAGAACGGACGCATTGTCGGCCAGGGATTTCATCGCAAGATCGGTGAGGCGCATGCCGAAGTTGTCGCCCTGTCCGAGGCCGGCAATCGTGGCCGGGGTGCCGACCTTCATGTCAATCTTGAACCGTGCTGCACGCACGGCCACACCAGGCCCTGTGTCGATGCGGTACTGGCCGCCGGCATCAAGCGGGTCTGCATCGCCGAGACCGACCCCAACCCGGCGGTCAATGGCCGGAGCGTGGAAATGCTGCGTCGACACAATATCGAGGTCACCTTCGTAAATCCGCCAGAATACGTTGCGACCCTCAACCGCCACTACCGGAAATATATCACCACGATGACGCCTTACGTGATCCTCAAGATCGCGTTAACCAGCAACATGAAAATATCCGGTTATGCTGGCAAATATGTGACAAGAGAACCAGCCCTGCGCTATGTCCACGCATTGCGCGGCCGGACCGGCGCCGTGCTCGTCGGGATCAACACCGTGCTCGCTGACGACCCTTATCTCACTGACCGGCTGGCTGCGCGCCGTAATCCGGCAAGGATAATTATCGACCCCCGGCTCAGAATATCGGCCGAGGCGAATGTCCTCGCCGCCAACGCGCGCCGTATTATTTTTACGGGACCGGGCAGCGATCGAGAAAAAATCGCACGGTTGCAGACATTGGGTGTCGAGGTCGTGCAGATGGAAGCCAGGCACTTTCCGACCGCGGATCTGCTCCGAAGGATCGGCATGCTGAAGATCGGCGCGGTCATCGTGGAGGGCGGCGGCAAAACCTTCACGCAATTCCTCGAGGAACGGACTTATGACGAGATGTATGTTTTTGTTGCGCCGATCACGGTCAGCACGGGTATCGATGTGCCGGCCGCAAGCGCAATGATCGAGCGCGCCAGACCAGAATCTATTGGGGAGGATATATTATACCATGTTTACCGGGATAATTGAAGAAAAAGGCAGAGTATTATCGATCTCGAGAGCAGAGGTGCAGAAGATAAAAATCGAGTCGAGCCTGCAGGTCAATAAAGGCAACAGTATCGCGGTCCAGGGTATCTGCCTCACCGTGACCGGTCTCACGAAACAAGGGTTCGTTGTGGATGCGATGAAGCAGACGCTCGGCGCGACCACGCTCAACTACTGGCGCGCGGGTGACTATGTCAATCTCGAGCGCGCCCTGCGCGTCGGCGACCGGCTGGGCGGTCATATCATGCTGGGCCACGTCGATGATGTAGGGAGGCTGGCAAGGGTGAAGACGAATGAATATTTTCTTGAAATAGACCCGGAATACGCGCCCTGTGTCATTGATAAGGGGTCGATCGGCATCGATGGCGTGAGCCTGACCGTTTCATCCATTACCAGTAACATCGTCTCGGTTTCTCTCATACCTTATACTCTGCAGAACACGGCGCTGGGCAGCCTGCGCGTAGGCGGCAGAGTTAATATCGAATACGATTATCTGGCTAAGGTCCTGATCCGGCGGGCGACCCTTGATGTCTAACCGGGGTTGAGATCGATAACGCAGTCAGGCAACTCAGTATATACTGATCATCACGTCGCCGTCCGGTTCGCTCAGATAGAACCTGGACGGGTTGAGCTGCTCCAGGAACGATAACCGGCTCTGTTCATCCAGTCTCCACGTAAGGCACTCCAGCAAAACATCGGCCATCTCCCCGGTATTATTGACCGCGCCGGTTATCCGAAGTGGCACGATCGCTGCAACTTCAGGCAAAACGACGAGGAACGAATCCGGCCGCGAAGAAGTCGCGACCGCCAGGCTCTTGCGATAAGACGCAGTGCCCTGGCGTGTGAATACGATATCGAGGGTGTCGAGCAGGTGACGTCCGGGCTGCCTGAACACGGACAGAGGTGATACTACTTTAATCGTCCGCAGATTGCTGCCGAAGACCGAATCCGGCACCGAGAAATTGACCTGGAAATATCCGGTATCCGATCCTGCATCCTTGTAGCATGTGAAATCGAATCTTCCTTCCGTATCCGTACGGTCTTGCCAGACCGGCACTGCATCCTTTCGGTCGCTTCCAGACGTCCGGTTGACCTTGTTGACGATGAATTCTGTCCCGGCCAGGGGCGAGCCATTGACACGCACCCATCCAGTGACGCTGATATCGCTGCTATCAGATGCATACCTCTGGTCGAGAAATCGTGCCCAGATCCTGAGCTGCTCGGGTATCCGGTAGCTGCTGCCGGTAATGACCGGCCGCAGTCTTTTGTAGACAATTGTATCGCGCGGTCCATGGGCGAGCACCGTGACGATCCTCGCCAGCCGGTAATAGTCCAGACCCTCGATCAATTTCATGCGCAGGACATTCTCTGCATGGTGGCGCAGGGTATCCTGCGTACTGAACCGGCCAAAAGGGTAGAAAACGCTCTGTCGGCCGTTGACGATCGCGAACCGGTTCTCATCGAACGTGATCATCTGCCGGTCGTCATAGGGAGCAAAGAAAACGGTCGTGATGCCGCCCTGATAATGGAAATAACGGTATCTCTGGTAATCATCGCGCATGATCACGATGACCAGCATGAGCGCAAGCACCATGAAAGCCGGGACGGACACAGCACCAAGTCGATTCGTCTCCCGGGGAACACGGAGGAAGTGACGCTCAAAGACGGACATATAGAACCCCGCAAGTGCCATTGCCGCGAACAACGCGAGAACCGGCATCCGGCTGATGAACGTGTTGGCAATCGATATCCGGTAGCCCAGCGCGTGGAACAGTAACCCGGATTTGATCATCGGCAGAAGATCGGCCATCGTGACGACCACGACCAAAAGCAGGAAATTGACGCATGCCCAGGCGCCGGCGACCAGATGGTTCTGTTTGAAATGGAGACGGTTGACCAGAAAGAATGAGACCAGCAGGCCGGCGAACGGAAGTATCCGCAGGGTGTAGCTGCTTATTCCGGACGTGTAGCGCGCCAGGGATACATACCTGATGCCGAAAGGCAGAAAGGGCAGCGCGAGCACGGTCATCCATACGAGGGTTCCCAGCACAGTGCGGCCGACAGGCCTCTGGTAGACAACAACCTGCACTACGAGAATATAGAGCCACAGCAGGAGATAGAAAACGGCAAGGACGAACTGATCGCTCATGGACCGTAATGCAGTTACCGGGTACAGAACGTACCAGGCGAATTGAGAATAAACAGCGGCGTATTGATAGGCAGTACCGAGCGCCAATCTGACGAGAATGATGCCGAATACGCAGCCGAGCGCGTTTGAGACACGCTGCCTATGCTTCACAGACACAGCCGCCAATACGAATCACCGCCCCCAGACCAGCCGCGCCCGGGCGCATCGACAGGGTCATACGTCGACCGGATGGAGAAAGCACTGGAATTCAAGCCGCCTCCTTTCCGGGTCCTGGCTGAAGAACCGGCAGATATTGTACTTTTCACTGACCGCTGGCAACTCCGTAGCGATGTCTTTGAGCCGGTCGTACATGGCATCCACCTCTTTTACGGTTTCGTAGAAGAACGTCATCATGCCCGCGCATTCAATATCCTGCCGTGCGCAGAATCCCAGCAGCAGATTGCCGTGCCTGAGGATAATGCAGTCCTCCTGCCTCAGCCAGACCTGCATGCCGATCTCGCCGGTGTAGAATTTTTCGAGCGTATCTATCTGCTGCGTCTTGAAGAAGACGATCCCGGCCATTTCTTGATTCGGAGGATCCGCCGTTTCCGGGTTAGGTCATGACCTCGAGTATTTCGATACCCCGTTTTTTCAATTCGACGATGAATTTCTGGTAGAGATCACCGAAAACCGCATCTTCCGGCGCAACAATGCCTTTCGCTTTTATCTCACCCCGGCCGATCATGCGCGCCGTAATCGCCATGGGATAGCCGGTTGCTCTCATCATCGATGAGATATTGTTCTTCGTATCCGCCTCGTCCCACATGAAATACTCGATCTTCACGTTCCGGCCGTCTTTCTTGCCCTCCAGCGTGTTGTACATTACGCAAACGTCGGTCTCATCTTTGTCTGGTTTTAACCTCGGCGTTATGATCGACAGCAGGAATTCCCTGGGAACGATCTTGACGCCCTTGAAATCAACCGGGCCGATGTCGAGCATGCCGCATTCCTTGAGCGTGTATATGCCCTGCCAGTGGCCGGGCCAGCGAACCGTCTTTTCGGCAAAATCCTTAAGTTGCTTCCGCGTGAATAGAAAACTCGGCATGCCCGGGGTTATCGCGCACTCCAGTTCTTCATCCCTGCCCAGTTTATTGAACCGGAATTTCTCGAGAGCCGTCGCCGCGTCGACCTCGACGATCTTCCCGTCCTTCACGACGTTGAGCTTGATCATGTATTCCCTGAGTACATGCTCGAATGCCCAGGTTATCATATAACGGAGGGGGTGTCTTACTGCCGCCGCTTTCGATGGAATACCGCCGACCCGGGCAACCGCCCTTTCCGCGACATCGATCTTCCTGATGCCGTCGCCGAGCGTTATATTGCTCAAACCAGGTGCAAAACCCATGCCGTCAACGAACGTCACGTCGTTCTCGCAAGCCCGCTTGTGCAGCCATTCGCCGTACTCGGCGAGTTCCATGCCTTCGGGCAATTCGAGCCCTTCGGTCTCATAAGCGTCCGGCGTGCGGTGGAATTCCTCGATCGTGTCCACGATATCCAATCCGGCCTCGATCGCAAAATGCACGACCTTGTAACTGGTCTGTCGGTTAGGCAGGGTCAGAACGCCGACATCATACTTCTTCATCAAGTCGATCGCGGCCTTCTTGTCGTTGATATCCAGGATATGCGGGAACACCTTCTTGCTGCCGATCCAATTCTTCACCTTGTCAAGGGCCGCCTCGTGCCGGCCCACAATGCCAATGGCCTCTACTTCATTGTCCGGAGCAAGATCCCAGGCAACGGCTGAACCGATCTTCCCAGAGCCACCAAAGACCAACACCTTCATGTTATCCTCCTTATCCACTTTGCTGTCGGGCGATCATGCAAGAGGTCGATTACCAGGCACTTCCCCGAGCACTCTCGCAACCTCGTGAGTGACGGCTCAATTATACGGAAATGGACGGCCGTGTCAATCGCAGCCTCACCGACCTCATATATCTTGACTTTCTCCAAAAATTGTGGATAATTAGCTAAAAGAAAAGGAGAGCAAATCATGACGTTAGATAGGAACAAGAAGAGCGAAGTGATCCAGAGTCACAAGCGGCATGTCAAGGACACTGGTTCGCCCGAGGTGCAGATCGCCATTTTGACCGAGCGGATCAAGAGTCTGTCAGAACATCTCAAGCAATTCCCCAAGGACCGCCACTCCCGACGCGGTTTGATCAAGATGGTAAACGACCGCAGGCGTCATCTCAATTATTTGATGAAGAAAGACCGCGGTAAATACCTTGAGATCGTCAAAAATCTCGATCTGAGAGGTTAATGTGCATTCATTGACCCTTCAGGTTGGAGAAAAAGAATTACGTATTGAAACCGGCCGGGTGGCAAAACAAGCGGCGGCGGCGTGCATGGTCAGCTATGGCGATACGATCGTGCTCGTCTGCGTTTCGTACCGGCCCGACCCGACAAAAGGCCTCGATTTTCTGCCCCTTACCGTGGATTACCGCGAACTGTCTTTTGCCGCGGGTAAGATACCCGGCGGCTTCATCAAACGGGAAACAAGACCGTCAGAAAGCGAGATCCTCATCTCGCGTCTCATCGACCGCCCCATGCGCCCGCTCTTCCCCAAAGGCTTTCGCAACGAGGTGCAGATCATCGCCAATCTGCTGTCTTCGGATGTCGAGCACGAACCGGATGCGTTTTGTATCATCGGTGCGGCGACGGCGCTTCTGATGTCCGAACTGCCCTTCACGACACCCATCGCCGCAGTCAAGGTCGGTCTGATCAACGGGAAATACATCATAAACCCGACGCTGGACCAGCAGAAAGAAAGCAGGCTCAACATCATCGTTGCCGGCACGCAGGATTCGGTCGTCATGATCGAGGGCGAGGCGACAGAAGCAAGTGAGGAAGAAGTCGCCGGTTCTATCAAATTTGCCCAGCCGGAAATCGCGCGCATCATTGATATGGAAGAGGAAATCGTGAAGGACGCGGGCAAAGAAAAAGTCGACCTGGTCAAATCCTATATCGAGAAACCGCTTTATGTTGAGATCGAGAATGCCCTGGGCACGACCATCGATGAGATACTGAATCTCAAAGACAAGGAAGCGCGCGAAGATTCGACATATGAATTGATCAAAGCCACGATCGACAAGATGCAGGGAAAGGACGATGAGATCGAACTGAAGGTCAAATTCGTCGTTGATGAAATAATGCGCGCCAAGATGCGCGAAAAAGTGCTGAAAGACAAGACCCGCCTTGACGGACGGGGGTTGACCGAAGTTCGCCCGGTTTCCTGCGAGATCGGGCTCTTGCCCAGGACTCACGGCTCGGCCCTGTTCACGCGCGGCCAGACCCAGAGTCTTGCTGTCACCACGCTCGGCACCGCGAGCGACGAGCAGCGGGTCGATGACATATACGGCGAGGAATCAAAGTCCTTCATGCTCCATTACAATTTTCCGCCCTTCTCGGTCGGTGAAGTCCGGCCCATGCGCGGCACGAGCAGGCGCGAGGTCGGGCACGGCGTCCTTGCCGAGCGGGCGATCCTACCGGTGCTGCCCAAAGAGACGGAGTTTCCGTATACGATCCGGCTCGTTTCCAATATTCTCGAGTCCAATGGTTCATCGTCCATGGCCAGCGTATGCGGGGCATCGCTCGCCCTGATGGACGCGGGCGTGCCGATCAAGACCGCGGTCTCGGGCATTTCGGTCGGCCTGGTCAAGGAAGCAGGCAGGTACGTCCTGCTCAGCGACATACTGGGTGCCGAAGACCATTACGGCGACATGGATTTCAAGGTCGCGGGCACCAAGGACGGCATTACCGCGATCCAGCTCGACCTGAAGACACGGGGATTGCCGATCGATGTTCTTGCCGAGGCGATGCAGCTGGCGCGCGATGCGCGCTTGAGCATTCTCGATGTCATGAACAGCACGATCAGCACACCCCGCAGCGAACTCTCCAAGTACGCGCCGAAGATCGTCGTGTTCTCGGTCCCGAAAGCAAAGATCGGCGAAGTGATCGGTCCGGGCGGTAAGATGATCCGCAAGATCATCGCCGAGAACGATGTCGAGATCGATATCGACGACGACGGTAAGGTCACGATCGCCGGCGACAACCGTCAGAACGTGGAAAAAGCGCAGGAGGCCGTGCAGAACATTGTCCAGGAAGCCGAGGTCGGCAAGACATACATCGGCAAGGTCAAGCGGATAATGACCTTTGGCGCGTTCGTCGAGATCCTGCCCGGCAAAGAAGGGCTCGTCCACATTTCAAAACTGTCACGGCAGCGCGTGAAGAGGGTCGAGGACGTCGTCAAGATCGGTGATGAGATAGTCGTGAAAGTCGCAAATATCGATGATCAGGGGAGGATTAATCTTATCCGAAAAGAATAAGATAACCCTGACCAGAATCAATCCCGCCGTTAGAATCATCGCCGAACAAATCCCCAAGTTCTATTCATTTTCCATGGGGTTCTTCATTAATAATGGTTCACGGGACGAATCTGCCGGCGAGAATGGCATCACGCACCTGATCGAGCACATGCTGTTCAAGGGTACCTCTCGGAAATCCGCGCTGGAGATCGTGAAATTGATGGAAAGTCTGGGCGGTGCGTTCGATGCGTATACAACTAAGGAAAATCTGATAATCATCACCAAATTCCTGTCCGAGCATATCGCTCTCGTCTTCGAGCTGATCGCCGAGATCCTCCTGGAGTCAAAGATCGACCGCAACGACCTCAAAAAGGAAAAATCGGTCGTTCTCGAAGAAATAAAATCAAGCAACGATGATCCTGGTGATGCCGCATTCGAACTGTTCTTCAGGACTCTCCTCCCGGGCCACGCCCTGGGCCGGCCCGTGGCCGGAACCGCAAGATCGATCAAACAGATCGACGCGCTGCAAACCAGGAAACGCTACCGGCAACTCAAACATCAGGAAATGGTCATCGCCCTGAGCGGCAACTACGACCACGATAAGATCGTCGATCTGGCAAAACAGAAGCTCCTGATCGAATACGCGAGTGAAACAAAGCGCACCATGCCGGCTTACGAACTCGGCAAGATCGCGGTGCAACCGCGCAAGGAGATCTCTCAGGTTCACTTCGTTTTCGGAACGCGCGGTGTTGCATTTGCCGCGCCCCAGCACTATCAATTGTCGATCATGAATACGGCACTGGGCGGCGGCATGTCGTCGCGCCTTTTCCAAGGTCTGCGCGAAAAAGACGGCCTTGTCTACCATGTGCAGTCATTCATCGACTTCTATTGCGACTGCGGGGTAAGTGGTTTCTACTTTCTGTGTGACAAGAAGAATATTCCGAGGGTCGTGCGCCGCCTCAAGAAGATCTTCCGTGAGATCGACCGGCATGGTTTCGGCCGGGAAGAGATCGAATTATCCAAGACGTACCTGTCGGGCAACCTGCTGCTCAGTCTTGAGAGTTCGACCAGCCGCATGCTACGTCTTGCGCGCGAGGCGGTGTATTCAAAGGAGATCGCGAGCGTCGACGATGTCGTCGCCCGGATCAATGGAGTGGACGAGGTGCAGATCAACAGCATGGCGGGCGACTTCCTCGACCCCAAACACTATACGGTCACGGCGGTCGGGCCGATCAGCGAGAAGGAAGTGGCGGCCATTGTCAACGACCTGAGAACATAGTGCACACTGCCGGGCCCGTCTGTCAGGGCTCTATTCTCTGTCAATTCACCGCAACACAAGCAGCCCATATCTTCCGACACAATGGCAAAGATCAAGGCTAACCCCGGCGATTTCATCGTCGAGGAATTGATCGATATACCGTTTGCCGATAATGGTGCCTACACGATCCTGAAACTCGAGAAGAAATACTGGAACACGCTCGACGTAATTGATTTTGTCGCCCGCAAAACGAATACGCGCAAGAACCTGTTTGCGCGCGCCGGGCTCAAGGACCGCTACTCGCAATCCACGCAGTACCTGTCGTTCAAAGGCAATTTCAGGCATGCGGTCAACGAGAAGAACTTCACGCTCATACCCGTCGGCAAGTGCAAAACGGCGATCACACCGGCCATGCTGCGCGGAAATGCGTTCTGCATCACGGTCCGGGACCTGACGGAAAAAGAGAGCGAGGCCGTGCGGCACAACGCGGTCGAAGTAGTTGACCACGGATTCCCGAACTATTTCGACGACCAGCGCTTTGGGTCGGCGCGCCACGGCCGGGGTTTTATCGCCCGGCAGTTGCTCCTCGAGCATTATCAGGGTGCATTGAAAATGCTCATGTGCTATGCCTACAAGGAAGATAGTACCCGCGAGAAGCGGTTCAAGCAGTACTGCCTGAGCCACTGGCGCGACTGGACAGGATGTTTGAGAATTGCCCCGACTTTCTACCGGCCGATACTGAAATACCTGTGCGCAAACCCTAAGGACTATAAGAACGCGCTCAAGAAGATCGACCGTGAGCTCCTCAACCTCTATCTGCTCGCATACCAGTCTCATATATTCAATGAAACCCTGGCGCGGCTGATCAAAGAATACGGCGTGGACAACGTCGATGTGAGATACTCCGTGGGGCAGTTCGTATTCTACCGTCGTCTGACCGACCTGGGAGCGGCCCGCAAGATGCGGATCCCGATGGTCAACGAGAAGACACGATTGTCCGGACCGGCCGGCAAGATGATTGAAAGAGTTGTGGCGCAGGAGGGAATTGCGTTGAAAGAGATGGGACTCGGAAGGATGCGCCTGCGCGGCGTGCGGTTCAGGTCTTTTTTGCGCCATGCGGTCGTCTTTCCAGAATCGTTCACTGTATCGACCCCGGAGCCTGACAGGGTCTACGCCCGCAAATACCAGTGCCAGGTGAAGTGCACGCTCCCGCCGGGAACGTATGCTACGATACTCGTAAAAAGGCTTTTGTTATGCTAAGGCGCTGCATCCAGGTCCTTGCTCCGGGCGCTGGCGGCAGGCGTTCAGGGCCGGTGAGCATTCTGCGCGCATAGACTATTGTCGATTGACACGCCGGGCGGTTGCGGTATAATGAAAGAAGGAGGTTATTGATGAGAATATTCTGCTTCACTTTGTCAGTCTGCTTCGCGTCGATGCTTCTTGGCGATGTCATGTACGAAATGACGTCAACCATGTCGGGTATGATGGGCATGCAGGGCCAATCCCAGATGCGCGTATTCATCAAAGGTGACCGGTCGCTGACCGAGATGACCGCTGAGAACCCGATGGGCGGCACCATGTCCGATACCAGGATAATCCGTCTCGACAAAGATGTGATGTGGTCGATCGACCATGAAAACAAGACCTACAGCGAATACCCCATCAAACGTATATCCGGCGCGGCCGAAGGAAATGATACTCTGGACGCGGTAATGCCCGATCTGACGGTCACGAAAACCGGCGACAAGAAAAAGATCCTCGGCAAGGAGTGCGAGAAAATCATCGTGTCCATGAAAATCGCGGCAGACGAAGGCGATATGACCTTCACCCAGACGATGTGGGTCAGCCAGGACGTCCCGGGCTACAGAGAAGTCCAGGACTTCCAACAGCACATCGCGGAATCGGGCATGGGCTCGTCATCAGCCATGATGGGTATGAACAAAGCAAGTTATGAGGAGTTCCGGAAGAAGATCAGCGAGATCGAAGGGTTTCCGCTCGAGATCGACATTGAGATGACGATGGGCGGCGAGGGCATGTCTTTTACGATGAATGCCCACAGCGAAGTCACAAACATCGAAACAACACCAATAAACGACAAGGTGTTCGAGATCCCCCCCTCATATTCCTTACAGGAATAATAGATTCAAACGGATTCGGGCGGATGCAGACGGATCGGGTAATCCTTCAACACCGAACCCCATCGGTGTTCATCCGTATGAATCCAACATTACATGTGATGTGGAATATGTAGCCCTCCGCCGTGTATAATACTAGTGAGAGCGACGAAACATTGATCGATGCGGTTAAGAACGGCAATTGCGACGTTTTTGGTTGGTTGGTCGCGCGGTACAAACTGGCCCTTTACAGGCTGATGTACCGCATGGCGCTCAACCGCGACGATGCCGAAGATCTGGTTGAGGAGGCATTCATAAAGGCATACCGTTCGATCGGGAAATTCGAGCCGGGCCGGCCGTTCTACAGCTGGCTGCGGAGGATCGCTGTGAATAATGCCATAAATTTCTTAAAGCGCGAGCGCCGGAGCGATATCCGCCCGCTCGAATATGTGGAAAAGACCATAAGCGATCAGCGCAATGATCCGGTCGTGATGACGCGGGAGAAGATGCTTGCCGAGCGAATCAACAAAGCCTTTGCGCTGTTGCCAAAGGATGCCCGCGTCATCCTGTCGCTGAAGGTCGAGCAAGACCTATCCTACGACGAGATCGGTAAGTTGCTCAATATACCGAAGGGCACGGTCATGTCGAGGTTAGCACGCGCCCGCATGAAATTGAAAAAAATACTGGACGAAACGGAGGCACGCAAGAATGAACTGTGATCTGTCCATTGAGTCGTTGAGCGCGTATCTTGACGGCGAACTCAATGAAAAGGAAAGGTCCGCTGCGGAAATACACCTGGCGGTCTGTCCCAGGTGCCGTGAAGTATTGAATGCGTTGAGAACGATAGACGAGAATGTCAGGCAGGGGATTTTCGAGGAACCATCACCGGAATTCTCCCGCGCGCTGAACCGCCGCGTCTTGGACAGAGTAAGGGTCGCACCCAGGCGCAGCCTCCTGAGATTTGTGCCGGTCTTCGCTCCGGTAGCAGCGGCGATCTTCATTTTCATCGTTCTCACCGAAACAAGCGCATCGCGAAGAATGGTCAGCATAGGTGACCGCGTCGCTTACGAGGAGATCGCGCCCCGGCAGGAAGTGCACATGATCGTGCCCGAACCAGAACTAATCCTTGCACCAATACCGGCGGCCCAGCGGCAGACGGCAAAGGCGGCAGCAGACAGGGTGCTTCGGGCAAAGGGCGAACAGACCCTAGAAGCCAGCACTGAAGAGGCCCGCGACGCTGTCGGATCCATGGCGATCTCTTCGCAGCGCGAGGCCGTGGTACGGGCGATCATAGACACGAACGGCACGATCATCAAAGTGGCTACCGGTAACACCCTGATCTCAGTAAGGGACACCATCATGGAAAAGGAACTCGCCGGCCAGCAACTATCCCCACCCTTGATCGAGGGCAAAAAGACACAGATATACGTCGATTTTTCGCCGGCGCCGGATGAAGAAGAGGACGAAGAGTAAATGATTCTGCGCGTCCGGGTCATACCGCGTTCGAAAAAGAATGAGGTCATTGACGTGGGAGATAACCGCGTGAGAGTGAAAGTGGTTTCCCCGCCTGCCGACGGTCGGGCCAATAGAGAACTCATAGAATCTCTTGCCCGGTACTACAAGACGAGCAGATCGTCGATCACCATCAAGAAAGGCATTGCATCACGCGATAAGGTTGTTGAGATAACGGATGTTTAGATCCGTTATTTGTTCTTCAGGATATATTCACGGAATTTGTTCAAAGCCCGGGCACGATGGCTGATCCGGTTCTTTGTCGCCGGGTCTAATTCGGCCAAAGTGACTCTGTAACCATTCGGTATGAATACGGGGTCGTAGCCGAAGCCATTCGTCCCCCTCGGCGCAGGCGCGATCCGGCCCGAACATTCACCCTCGAAGGACTCGTATTTACCGGGTGCATAGTAATATACAAAAACGGCCCGAAAGGCCGCTTTGCGGCTCTTCATGCCGGTGAGATTCTCCAGCAATCTGGCGATCCGCTCGCGGTCATTCTTCCCGTATCTTGCCGAGTAAATGCCCGGCTCGTTATCCAGCGCCTCGACAAAGAGACCCGAATCGTCGGCCAGCGTCGGTTGGCCGCGCAGCCGATAGACGAAAGCCGCCTTGGCGAGGCTGTTTTCGAGCAAGGACCGCCCGCATTCCGGAATTTCAATGCCGGGCAGGCCTGCCGGAGGTTCGATCATTACGAAATCACCGATGATGCTCTCGATCTCGATGATCTTGTTCTTATTCCGGGTCGCGAGGATAATACGGTACAACGTTTTCCTGTTTCTCAATTATCCGGGGAAAATGGCCAAGCCCGGATCACCTAAGGCGTCACCATCGTCTCAACGATGAAGGCACCCCGGTAGCCAGAACTCAGCGCTTCATTCTTCAGCGGCTCGATCTCTTCGCGTGTCAGATAATCACCGACCCGCACTTTGTAGTATGGCGCAACATAATCAACGTAGACCTTCTCGCCAAAAACCTGGCGGGCATCGGCGGCAACACGCGAAGCGTTCTCCTCGCTATTGGAAGCAAATATTTGGACCCGGAATCCATACACCTTCTGGGGCGCGGCGACCGGGGGCATCGGCGGGGCCGGCACTTGCGATTCCCTTGGCGGCAGACTGGGTACTATTATTTCTTCGGTAACCGGAGGCGGCAGCAGGAGCGGTTCTTCATCCGGTAATACCGGCGTGGTGCTCACGGTCGCCACCCTCTCCTCTTCTCCAAAGACGACCACCTCTTCCAGTCCTTCGGTCTGGATCGCGGTCTTCCGCGGTGCACATACGACAAGCAGGAAAATGCACCATATCAGGAGTATCTTCTTCATCGTTCCTCCTTGTTTGGATACGTTCACTTGAACAATTTTTTCAGATCCTGGGCCCGCTTCTTGCTGCAGACCAGAACACCGTGCTGGCTCACGACCACGATGATCCCCTCAACATCATATGCGCGCAGGGGCACATCATAGCTTAACATGATCGAATCTGCTATCTGAATGCCCCGTGCGTCACCAACCAGGACATTCTGTGCCCGGTCCGGTTTGAAGTATCTCTCCAGGGCAAGCCACGAACCCACGTCGTCCCAGGCAAAATTACCTTCGACCACACAGAGCCGCTGGCTCTTCTCCATTACACCGTAGTCGATCGAGATGTCGGGCACTCGCTCGAAATGACGCACCCTGCCTTGCATTACGAATTTCTCGACACCCTTGTATACTTCAGGGACGAAACGCTCGATCTCATCGAGCAGAGTCTGGACGCGGAACGTGAATATACCGCTGTTCCACAGATAACGCCGGTTCCGCACATATTGCCGCGCCCTCGCCGCACCGGGTTTCTCGGTGAATCCGGCGCCCTCGTATGATCGGTTCCGGCCCGAAGAACCGATCGTCCGACCGATCCTTATGTAGCCGTAACCAGTCTCCGGGCGGTCCGGCCGGATGCCATATGTAACAAGGTATCCATTCCTGGCAAGTTTCTCACCATGCCTCAGAGCGCTGATAAAGGCGCGCTTGGGCTTTATCAAATGGTCGGCCGGCATCACGTGCATCACGCCGTCGCCGAACCTCCTGCGCAGGACCATGGCGGCGAGGCAAATCGCCGGCGCCGTATTGCGCCGCACCGGTTCAACGACAATGTTCTCATTGCCAATATGCTTCCTGGTCAAACCTCTGAGTTCCCTGGGTATGATGAACAAACGTTCTTCTTTGGTGAAATATCCTTGAGTGCGTTCCATGGTCTGCACCAACAGCGGTTTGTCGTCGAAGATCGAGAGAAACTGCTTTGGACACGAAGGCTGACTCAATGGCCAAAAACGCTCGCCCCGGCCGCCGGCAAGCATCACCGCGAATCTCCTAATTGGTCACATCCTTCAGCCTGAACAGCACGCTGCCCATCTTCATACTCGCCCGGATCTGCACGGGCAACCGGCCGTCCACAGAATACCACATCTCCATCCCGCCCCTGGCGCCGAAGATACCTTTGCCTTCGGTCCGGGGGCTGACCAGGATCGCCTCGAAATCAGCGTACCGCGTCTTCACCTGTTCTCTTTGCTCCACCCGGCACTCGATCCGGTGATTCTCGCCGGCGCTGTGAATGTCAACCGTGAACGTATCACCTTCTGTCAGAGGAACGGTGCGCAAGTAGTACCAGAAGCTCAGCAGGTCCCGCGTTTCGGCGGTGATGCTGATTTTGTTTGTATCATCATAGGAGACGTAGAGTGAGTCCCGGTCAAAAAATAGATCCCTCGCCCTTTGATATCCACTCTCGTTGATCCTTTCGCGGTACACATACGGCATGAGCCCGTCGCGGCTCGTGTAGACTTCTATCGTATCATCGATCGAAAAAAGCAGCCTCAATCCGCTGGCCGATCTGAGCACTGACATGATATGGTAACAGGGAACATCATTGTAGGTGATCGTATCCCGCACCTCCAGGGTCATGGTCCCGAGGTTGAGGAATGAATACCGCGCCTCGTACTCGATCTTCTCGCCGACCGTGAAACCAAGGAGCAGCAGAATTATGGTCACAGGACAAGACTGTTCAACCGGTCGATACGCTTGTCGATCGGCGGATGGGTCGCGAACATACTCACCACATCGACACGGTCCTTGCCAAACGGACTGGCAATGAACAGATGCGCGTTCGCGTCCGAAGCACGCTCCATTCGCTGGCCCGCATCACGGAGCTTGGCCAGGGCCTGGGCAAGGCCCTGTGGATAGCGGGTAACAAAAGCTCCTGAGGCATCAGCAAGATACTCGCGCTGCCGCGAAATTGCGGCGCGGATCAACGCGACAAAGATGGGCGCCACGATCGCCAGCGCAATACCCACGATCAGCAGGATCAGACCGGCCTGGCCGCTGCCCCGACGGTCCTTTCGCCGGCCGCCGAGGAGCATGGAGCGCAGAAAGAAGTCGCGCAGCAGAACGATGAGCCCGCCGATCGCGGCGACCACGGTCATGAGGAGTATATCGTAGTTCTTGATGTGCGCCATCTCGTGCGCGATCACCCCCTGCAACTCCTGCCGGTTCATTATCTCGAGCAGTCCGGTCGTAACGGCTAACGACGCATTCTGCGGATTCCGGCCGGTCGCAAACGCATTGGGCGACGGTGTGGGCATGATATAGACCTTGGGTTTGAGGACACCGGCCGCAAGCGCGACTTCCTCGACGACATTGTGCAGCATCCTGAATTCATCCGGATCGGCCGGAACTGAACCGGTTGACTTGAGCGCTATCTTGTCGGAGTTATAGTACAACACGAAATTATACACGATGATGAAGAGCGCGAAAAGCACATAGCCGCCGGCACCCCAGTCAAGAAGCTGCACGACCGCATAGCCGAGTGCGCCCAGGAAAAGGCTGGTCACGACTATGAACAGGAACGTCTTGCGCTTGTTGGCCGCGACTAGATCGTATAATGTCTCACGCATTAAAACTTGACCCGCACCGGTTCCTTTTCCGCGGCCGGCGCCTCGAAGAATTCGCGGGCGGTGAAGCCGAACATTGAAGCGATTATTGTCTGCGGTACTTTCTGGATCGTTGCATTGTAATCCATGACAACATCGTTATAGAACTGACGGGCGAATGCGATCTTGTTTTCGGTCGCGGTCAATTCTTCCTGCAGTTGCATGAAATTCTCGTTCGCTTTCAACTGCGGGTAGTTCTCAGCCACGGCGAACAGGGTTTTGAGGGTCGCGCTGAGCATGTTGTTCGCATCGGCTGCATCTTTCGGGCTGGTCGCGCCCATCGCCCGGGAACGCAGCTCAGTGACTTTCTCCAGAACGGCCTTCTCGTGCGCCGCGTATCCCTTCACGGTCTCGACGAGGTTCGGGATCAGGTCGTAACGCCGTTTCAACTGCACGTCGATCTGGGCCCAGCCGTTATCCACTCTCGTCCTCTTCACGACGAGGCTGTTGTATATGAAAACAAACGCGAGCACAATTGCCGCAATGATTATAATAAGCAGTATCATTTTACCTCCACTGGCAAATTTTACACAAATTGCCACACTTGTCAAGTTACCCTTGGGGACAGCCATGTCCCCTGCGTCCAGTAGTACTGTAAACGTCAGGTGTAGTAATTGACTCTTGACAAAATATGAATCTTGTGTAATATTCTCCAATGATAATCTTATTTTTGCTCGGCCAGATCATCTCGACGACAAAAACCGGCAATGTCCTGTTCACGAACATCCCGGCAGTCGAGCCGGGCGGCATCGTTCAAAGAGACCTCGTCTGCACGGATTATGACCATATCATCGCACACTACTGCAAGCTCTACGGTGTCGACCCGGAGCTGGTGAAGATAGTGATCCGCAAGGAATCCGAATTCAACCCGCGCGCGGTGTCGAGAAGCGGTGCGATCGGCCTGATGCAGCTGATGCCGGAAACGGCGCGCAGCCTGGGCATAAAGGACCCGTATAACCCGCGGGAGAATATCAAGGGCGGCGTGAAGTTCCTCGGCCGCCTTATTCACATGTTCGGGCAGGATCTGGAACTGGCCCTCGCCGCTTACCACGCCGGGCCGGGCCTGGTCCGACGGCTCAACCGGATGCCGGAGATCCCGGCGACCATGGAATACGTCGATTATGTACTTTCGAGGTACGGACGCGGCGTGAAGAAGAATCCGGTCTACTTCTCGATAACCAAAGAGGGCACACCCTTCTTCACGAACCTGCCCAAATAGCCCTCACACCTTACGGGCAATAACCCCGATCGAGAGCATGGTATAGGAGAACAACCGCTTCGTTCGCAAACGGCCCTGCAGCCGGTAATATCCCTCGGTCAGCCGACCGAGATACCGCGGGTACATCGGCAGTCTGACCCCGATTTTCGCGAATACCTGCCGGGCGGTCTTGTAAATGACCCCCGGTCTCGACCAATCACCGTAGGAACGGACCGGTTCGAATTCTGACTTTCTCAGCAGCGCGCTCAGAGACCCGGTCGTGAACTGCCGTTCCCACCCGCCGAACCAGAACCCGAGTGCCATCAGCACGTGTTTCATCAGCGTATATAAATGGAAGGTCTGGGGAACATCGACGATGAGCAATCCTCCTTTCTTGAGGATGCGGTGATTCTCTCGCAACAGGGCCCACGGTGATGGAAAGTGCTCGAGCAAACCCTGGTGCAGCACGATGTCGAATACTCCGCTCGCAAACGGACAATCCTGTGCATCACCGAGGACGACCTTGACCGGCGTGTCTCCGGCCGAGAGCCGGATCATGCGCAGGCTCTGTACCGAGTAGTCCAGCAGGAAGACATCGCCGCCCGATGCCTGCATCTCGGTGCCGGTGCGACCGGTGCCGGCGCCGACTTCGAGTATCTTCTTGGTGGCGAATTCGGCCGTGTTCTTTAATTCCTGTGCTATGTTGGTTACGGGCGGATATACCGTATCGGGGTGTCTTCCCGACCAGAATCTGTCCCAGACTTGTTCAGTGCTCTTGCTGCCCGCGATCCTTAACCAGATCCTTTCGGTAATTCATCGATCACAAGCTGCACGTTTGTCCGGCGCGCCCGGTGATAATTGTTGTAGCTTGAGAACTCGTAATGCCCCGGCTCTTTTACCAATTCCCTGATTACCGGCATGGAATGTATGTGCTCCAGCCGTTCCTTCAAATCCTCCAGGCCCTCAACGATCTCCGCATCGAAACTCTGGCTCCACACCGTGCCCTCGCGCTTCTTGTATTCGTTGTACTTGCGCGCGAAATTACCCTTAATCAGCTTCATTATTTTCGATATCGAATACATCTTACTCGGCTGGATGATCAGGTAGAGTGAATCCGGAAGTATCAGGTAGGAATAGATCCGGTAATTCAACATGTAACGGTGGTACCCTATCGAAAGCAGGAGAAATCTCGCCCAGTGGGGATCCGCGAGAATTTCCAGATTGTCCTTGGTGGTCGTCCACAGATCATAGATTGCGCCCGGTCTGATTATTCTCTTGGTCATTGCTCCCCCCTATTCCAGGATCTTCTTCAACACATCCTCATTCAGATTCTTCACGATCGAGGTTATCAACTTCAGGATATTGTCATAGTCGTCGAGCGATATCACGCTCGCACCCGAATGCACGTAGCGCGTCGGCACGCCCAGAGCAAGACACGGGACACCATGTTTTGTCAAATGGATCGTACCGGTGTCGTATCCTCCCTTGATCGACGCCAGGTGATACGGGATCTTGTTCTGCTCGGCAAGGTCACACACATATTCGCGCAATTTCACGTGCGGGATCATCGTCGAATCATAGATCAAAACACCGACGCCGCCGCCCAATCTCTCGGCCGCTTCGTCTTCGTTCCCCGGCGTGTCGCGGCATATGCTGACATCGAGCGCGAATCCGATGTCCGGCTCAATAGCAAAGGCTGAGGTCCGAGCCCCGCGCAGGCCGACCTCTTCCTGAACCGAGCCTACGAGGTACACGCTGTTGGGGTGTTCCACGTCCTGCAGGTTGTCGAGCAGGTTCACCAGGAGCGCGCAGCCCACGCGGTCATCCCAGGCCTTGCCCAGCAGCAGATCGCTGTTTGCCATTCGTTCAAAGCAGCCAGCCGGCACGACCGGATCACCCGGAGCGATACCCAGCTTCTTTTTCGGATCAAAGTCCTTTGTCGCTCCGACGTCGATATACATATCCTTTATCTCGGGCAATTTCTTCATTTCCTCGGGGGTCAGCTCGTGGATCGGCTTCAACCCCACGACACCCGGCACGAGCCTGCCATCCCTCGTCCTTATCTGAACCTTCATCCCCGGGACATTGCCCGGCCACCAGCCGCCGACCGTGAGGAATTTCACGAAACCCTGTTTCGTGAAATCCTTCACCATGAATCCGATCTCGTCCATGTGGGCGGAGAACATTATCTTCGGACTATCGCGGGTGCCATCCTTGCGCCCGATAATACTGCCGATGCGATCCCGGCTGACTGCCACGCGGCGGCCAAAATGCTTCCTGATGATTTCGATCACTTCGTTCTCGTAGCCTGAAACACCAAATGCCTCGCTCAACTCTTGCAGCAGTTCAACACGATCCATATTGCCTCCTCACACGTCCAGGTTTTCCACAAAACGGGCATTTTCCTCGATGAACTTCCGGCGCGGTTCGACTTCATCCCCCATCAGGATCGAAAAAAGCCGGTCGGCCTCAGCCGCATCCTCCATGGACACCTTTTTGAGCATTCTCCGCTCGGGATCCATCGTGGTCTGCCACAACTGATCCGGATTCATCTCGCCGAGACCCTTATAACGCTGGATCTCGTGCTTCTTATCACCCTGTTTCTTCAGGAATTTCTGCAGCTCATCGTCGGAATACATGTACTCATGGGACCTATCATAACGCACGCGATACAGGGGAGGCTGGGCGATGTAGATTATGCCGCCGTCGATCAGATCATTCATGAACCTGAAGAAAAAGGTAAGCAGCAATGTCCGGATATGCGCGCCGTCGACATCGGCATCGGTCATGATGACAATCTTCTTGTAACGCACCCGGGATATGTCGAAATCGTCTTCACCGATGCCGCACCCGATTGCCGAAATCAGCGTCCTTATTTCATTATTGCTCAGTATCTTGTTCAACCCGCTCTTTTCCACATTCAAGATCTTGCCCCGCAGGGGGAGGATCGCCTGGAATCTCCGGTCCCTGCCCTGCTTTGCGCTGCCGCCTGCCGAGTCACCCTCAACCACGAAGATCTCACACTCGTCCGGATCAGTCGAAGAACAATCGGCAAGTTTACCCGGAAGGCTTTCGCTTTCGATCAAAGATTTGCGCCGCGTTAGTTCCCGCGCCTTGCGCGCCGCTTCCCGGGAACGCGCCGCAGCCAGGACCTTGCTCATAACAATGCCGGCCAGTCTCGGCGTCTCCTCGAGCAGGGCCGACAATTTCTCGTTGACCAGCGATTCCACCGCCCCCTTTGCCTCGGCGTTGCCCAATTTCGTCTTTGTCTGTCCTTCAAACTGCGGGTTCCGGATCTTGATCGAAACGACCGCGGTCAGGCCCTCGCGCGTGTCCTCGCCGGCCAGCGACAGATTGTCCTTGAGCTGGTTGTGGCGCCGCGCATAATCATTGAGGGTCCGGGTCAGGGCCGACTTGAAACCTATCAGGTGCGTGCCGCCCTCGTGCGTGTTGATGGTATTGGCATAAGTGAATATGTTCTCAAGATACGAGTCGTTGTACTCGAGGGCGACCTCGATATCAATGCCATCCTTGGTGTCGGCAAAATACACGGGCTTGTGCAGGCGGTTGCGCCCTGAATCAAGGTACTTGACCAGATCCATCACACCACCGTGGCTGAGATATCTCTCCTTGGTCTCCGTTGCAACATCCTCGAAATCGATCTTCAAACCCTTGTTCAGGAACGCCAGTTCCCTGAGCCGCTGCGTCACGATCGCCTTTTTGAATTCGACTTTGCTGAAGATCTCGACGTCCGGCTTGAATTTTACCTTCGTGCCCGTCTTCTTGCTCCGGCCGACAACCTTTACGGCGGTCTTGGGCTCGCCCCGTTTATAACGCTGAAAATATATCTTTCCGTTTCGGTACACTTCGACCTCGAGCGATTCGCAGAGGGCGTTGACCGCGGAGACGCCGACGCCGTGCAGCCCGCCGCTGATCCGGTACACCTTGTCGTCGAACTTGCCGCCGGCATGGAGCATCGTCATCACCACCTCGAGCGCTGATTTCTTCTGAACCGGATGAGTATCCGTGGGAATGCCCCGCCCGTTGTCTTCAACCTCCACAGTATCGCCGTCGATCTTGACCTTGAGATGGTCACAGAAACCGGCCAGCGATTCATCGATTCCGTTGTCCACTACTTCGAAGATCAGGTGATGCAGACCGCGCATGCCGACATCGCCGATGTACATAGCCGGCCGTCTGCGCACCGCCTCCAATCCTTTGAGCACCTGTATCTTCGATGCATCGTATTCACGAGAATGCCGGTTCTTGTCCTCGGAGTTGCTCCGGTCATTATCCGATCTAACTTTTTTCGCCATGACCTCTCCTTCCTGTCGGGCCATCCGCTATTCGGAACCTGATATCTTTTATCTTCACATCATATTGCTGGATTTTCTTCAATATATCTGACTTCATGAGAAACAGCTGGGCCTGCCACACCGGGTTGTCGACCGCGACAAAAAGATTTTCCGCGTCGACACTTACGGCGCGGGCATGCCGGGCGATGTTGGCGCCCACGATCGTTTCCCACTTCTCGACCACCTGCCAGTTCTTCAGCGTACCGTTGATATCCATGGTCTTCAGTACGCGGGGAATGATCCGGCCGATGCGTTCAGGAAACTTCAACGGTCCCGTCCTTGATGCAGAACCACCGACAACGACTGCCGGCCCCAGGATTTGACGCCGGCAACTGCGTGCTGGCATAGAAAACCTGCCCTTTTACAAGATCCTGCAAAATTTCCCGCTTCGTAAGATCAAGTTCGGCGCCGACTTCATCGAGCAGGAGAACCGGCCTTTCGCCCCGCGCCTGGAAGAGCATTTCAGCCTCAGCCAGCTTCAATGAGATCGACGCTGCACGTTCTTCGCCTTCAGAGGCGTAAGTCCGCATTGAACGGCCGTTGATCAGAAAAACCAGATCGTCGCGGTGCGGACCGGCCACGGTCTGACCGAGCGCTATCTCTCTCGGTCTTACGCGCCCGAGAAAATCGGCGTCCAGCCTCATATTGGCGCATGAACTCTGATAATTAATGTCAAACCCCTTCGAACTGAACTGCTGTCCGAATTCTGCGAATCTCTTTCTGATCTCGGGCAACTTCGCCTCGCGTTTCTTGTATATTTCATTGCCACTTTCGATCAATCTCTCGTCGAACACTTCAAACAGCTTATCGCTTCCGCTATCGCGGTAAGCCTGCAAGAAGCGGTTCCTCTGGAAAACAACCTTCCGGTATTCAGCCAGGTCTGCCGCATATGTCGCCGAGAGCTTTGCGATCGTCCAATCCAGGAAAGCTCGCCGTCTTGCCGGCGAGCCGCGCACGATCCAGATGTCATCGATCGACATGACCGTGACGCTGAGCCAGCCAATGAAATCACTGATCCGGCTCACGTGCCTGCCACCCAGCGTGATCCGCTTCCTGCTTGCATCAGCATAGACCGCTCCACTCCGGTCGCCATCCGCCTCGGCTTCAACCCGCAAGCATTCTGCGCCGAAACGTATCAGACTGCGGTCTTCGCTCTCCCTGAACGAAGATGCATTACATGCGTAGAATATGGCTTCGAGCAAATTCGTCTTGCCGGCGCCATTATCACCGGTTACGTAGTTGAAGTCCTCTGCGAACTGGATTTCCGCATCGCGCAAGTTACGAAATCCCTGGTATCTTATCCGTTTGAGCACCATTTGTTTCTACACTTAATTATATCGCCACGCCGCCAAAAGTCAAGCCGGATACTCAGTCTCAAATGGGCAGCTCCGGGGAAAGGGCAAGGTACACCTTGACCGCGCCGGATTTTGTCAGCGCAAGACCCAGCTTCGGCACGAGCTGGACAAAACCAAACCCCGCTTTCACCTCAAGCCTCATCTCGACGCCGGCCGAATAGTATGCCGCTCCAGCATCGGTCCAGGCAAAATCCGCAAAGACGGTCCAGAAGAGGTCTTCGAGGTACACGTTGGGATTCCACAAGCCACGGCGCACGCCGAGCAAACGGTGCCCGTATTCGGCGGTCACTGACAGTGCACGCGCCGTTGCGATCGGCTCATAGCCGCGCAGCGAGAACGAAGGGGTTTCCGGATCATCGCGGTCGACATAGGCGTCCGAGAAAAAGCGCCCCTCGCCGCCCAGGATTACCTGGCGCGCGCTGATCCGCATCCGCTGCGCACTCCGGCTGATCTGCGAACCCCATGCCGGCCGTTCGTAAGGAAAGGAAAAACACGCCCCAAACGTGGTGGACGGATATTGGAGCGCAACGTACAATCCCGGCGCGAATTCCTTTCGCGCCGCGCGGTCGAAGACGCGGCCGTCGACGAACAGGCTGAGGCTTGAAACACCGTATTCCAGGCTCCAGTAGGCCGGGTACGCCACTGTGTATTCCAGCGCATTCCCATAGTCATAGAGCAGCGAGAGACCGGCCGGCGCGAAGAACTGCGACTGCCAGAGGAAATTGAAAGCCATCCCCTGCTCTGCGGTCCTTTGCGCGATAAAACCGCCGTACACGTTCTCATCCGTTGCATCACCGCCGAGGAAAAGTAGACCATAGGCCCATTCACTGAGATCGCTATTTGTCGGTATCAAACAGGGCATGCGCAAAGCAGGCACGAGCGTCCCGGCGACATCGCAGTAACCGCCCTCGACTACTGCCAGTGGCCGTGCGTCAAGATCAGGCCGTGCCGCCGGCACGGCGCATGGTAGCACATATTCTACCGGCGCGAAGTCGGCCGCATACAAGTCAAACCCGTCTCCGGTAATACCGATGAAATACAGGACATTGTCGACGGCAACGCCAAAGTCAGCGTAGCCATCCCGGGTCAGCCGATACAGTCCGCCGTTCTCCAGATCGCACATGTATATCGAGTAAGTCTTCTCATGATTGGCGGTGAAATACAGCGTATCGCCGTGCAGTCCAATGCTGCCCTCGATCCAGGGCGTGGCGACCAGCGGCTCCAAAGTCCGGGCTTCCCGATCGAACCGATAGATATCCCAGTTCTCGAAATCATGCCGCGCCGTGACCACGGTGCGGCCACCGGACACCGCGAGCTCGCCAACGAGCAATTCGCTCTCAAAGAGCAATTCATTCGCGCCGCTGTCATACAACCTGATCTCGGAGCCGAAACCGCGCGCCCGGTCCCGGCTGTAAAAGATCGAACCGTCAGGCAGCACGCAGAAGCCGCGAATGGCATCGGTCAACAGGATGCGGTCTTCACCCGTTATTAGATCACGCTCATGAAGATTTGCCGTGATCCCCCGGCCGCGGTAGTACACGTTCGCGTACCCGCTCGCGAACTGCGGCGTGGTGTAGTACAACTTGCCCTTGTGCACTCTCAGCGGAGTCGTGATGATGCGGTTCAGGTGCGCGATGGTCCTTTCAGTGCCTTTGAGACGGTCAAATTCAATGATGCGCGTGAGGCTCAGCTGGCGAAAAGCATCCAGCTTGACCGGCTCATAACGAACGTAGTAGAGCCGGTCGTTGCTCGCCGCGAGCGAATACATATACCAACCCCTTTCGGTGATCCGCCTGCCGGCCGGCTGCCAGGACTGGTAACGATGCTCTTCGTATCGCTTCCACTCATCGAACAGGCCTGGCCACGGTCGACCGAATGCACGGCGGGCGGCGACGTCCAGGCCCGTAAAGGGCAGGACGGCAGACAGTGGTGCCCAGAAATAGGACCCGTAATGCCCGAAGAAGCTGGCGAAGCGCTCGGTGCCGTATCTCCGGCCGAGAAAATCGAAGAACTCGCCGCCGTACAGGTAGTACGTGCCGAGCGGGAAAGAAAGCGGCGTGTTGGTTGCCTCAATGAGCGAAGGCATTGAACCGGCGCTGGCGCGCGCGCCGATGTAAGCATCGAAAAACCCGTCGTTCAGCCGGCCTTCGTAGCGCGTGTTCTGCGATTCACTGAATACCGTGATGCCTTCGATGATCCAGCCCGGCGAGTAGATGTTCGGTGCAAACAGGGGGCCAAAGAAAGTGGTCAGCAATCCCGGCAATCCGCGTGCTCTCGACAAGTGCAGGATATGTGCATATTCGTGCACGGCAACCGTGCGGTACCAGCTCTCGATCCCTTCAAGCCGGTAGGAGAAGCCGGGCGCGTGCGTGAAGATGTGTATGTTCTGAAATACCGGATTGGCAAAACCGTTGCTCACCGCGCCCACGTCTTCGATCACAACCGGCAGGCTCGTCTCGTAAGGGCCGATTATACTTTCGGTTTGTGCTCTGTAATAATGAAGGATCTGAAGGGTATGCAGCGCCTCATATTCATATCCGTCCTTGTATACAGCCATGAAGTCCCCGGTCTTCATTGTCTTCCAGTCAAACCAGCCGTATAACAAAAGAAATGCGAACGTCACCATATCACATCACAACTGCGGCTTCATCCGTTGCCGCCGGATCGTCGCAAGAAACCCGGGGTGAATGAGTATTGATCGGGGTGCCGCAGCGCGGCGCGATCGTATTACGCCTCACGTGCTGCGGAACTGGTGCGTCGGAATGCCCATCAGATCGCGATACTTGGAGATCGTCCTTCTCGATATGACGATGCCCTGCCGGCCCAGTTTCTGCGCGATCCGGGTATCCGAAAGAGGGGATGATTTATCCTCGCTGGCAATGATATCTTGTATCTTCTTGAATACTATGCGCTTGTCAGTGTCGCCGAGCGGGGCGTTGAAAAAGAACTTCAACTTATGAATACCCTGCGGCGACTCGATATACTTGTTTGCAAGCGCGCGCGAGACCGTCGAAGGATTGACACTCAGCTGCCGGGCAAATTCGGTCATCGTGATCGGCTTCAGGTAGTTGTAGCCCTTCTCGAAGAACTCGCGCTGATACTCCAGGATGTTGTCGAGTATGCGCAACATTGTCTTCCTGCGCTGTTCGATCGCAGCTATCACATGGTGCGCGGCACGCGCCTTCTGCCTTATGAAATCGAGCTGCTCGCGCGGCACGCCCTTGGGGTTCTTCAGCACGTCGATGTACTGGCGCCGAAGCCTGACGCGCGGCACCGTATCGTCGTTGAGATTCGCGACCAGACGATCATCACGCCACCGGATCACGAAATCCGGCGAAACGTATCCTGAGGCCGCGCTCGAATAACGCCAGCCCGGTTTGGGATCAAGCTTGAGGACTACGGTGCGCGCCTCGAGAAACCGTTCCCCGCTGATGTTCAGCGCCTTGATTATCTCCTGGTAACGGTTGGTTCTGATGTCTTTCAGGTAGTCGCGGACGAGAACGGCTTCGACCGAGTCATGCGCATAACCCAGCGCCTCGAGCTGCACGAACAACGGTTCTTTCTTTTCGCGCCACGCGCATCCAACCGGGTCAAAACGCTGTATTCGCATAATGATCCGCTGCACGTCACCTATCTCATACCCCTCACCCGCAATCTCCTCGGGCGATGCTGAAAGAAATCCATCGTCTTCGATATTGGCGATCACGGCGCGCGCGATCTCAAGATCCTGGTCCTGGAATGCAATGAGGGCCTGCCGCAGGAGATATTCACCGAGTTTCTCACCTTCGGCCGCAACATTTTCCAGCGGGTCTAATTCTTCGAGAACGCTTTCGTACGTGGTATTCGGGGTGTCAGCGAACAGGTCGGCGATGCTCAGATCCTCGATCTCCTTCTCCTTCTCCCTTTCCCTCACAATTTCGGCGGCGCCTTCCCCGCCCGCCGGCTCACTCTCGCCGGGTTCGGCGATGGCTTCGGCCGGGGTTTCCTCAAGCAAGGGGTTCACCTCAAGTTCATGGCGTAAAAAATTCTCGATCTCCAGACTGGGCAGTTCGATGAGTTTCAGATAATACTTCAGTGTTGGAAGTATGTAATGCCGTAGCTCAGGTCTGAATTGAAGTTCACTCCGTCGATCCATGCTTTTTCCCTCTGCGTGTGATCAGCCGCACCAATTAATTATAACAGCAGGAAGTCAAATGTCAAGGCGCGTCAAGCGCTTACGCACAATAAAGGTATGTTGCGAAGACCCCTGGTCGCTGCAACCGGATCATTCTGCTGGTCTGGGGTCTGTCAAATCCTGAATACGCGCTATGGTATGACCGACACTACCCGGCGCCCGCCCCTCGTGTAGCCGAATTTCACCTTGCCACCGCACAGAGCGAACAACGTATAGTCGCTGGCAACGCCGACGTTCGTGCCGGCGTGGATCGACGTTCCTCGCTGACGCACCAACATCGTGCCGGACTCAACGGTCTGGCCGTCGAATCTCTTCACGCCCAGCCGCTTGCCTGCCGTATCCCGGCCGTTCCTTGATGCACCAACACCTTTCTTATGCGCCATTGGCTTATCCTCCTGCCATACTACTTGATAATATCAGTGATCTCGACTTCACAGAAATCCTGATGATGACCGCGCTTGCGGCGGTATTTTTCCTTGCGGATGAATTTGAATACAATGACCTTGGGCAACCGTCCGCATCCTCTTATGATACCCTTGACCCGGGCGCCATGGACAAACGGCCGGCCGACCACCGTATTGCTGTCGTCTTTGACCATCATCACCTTGTCAAACTCCAATTCCTTGCCCTTTTCGCCAAGAATGGCCGGGATTTTGATCTTCTCGCCTTTGGTCACGACAAACTGAAATCCATTCGTTTCGATAACCGCAAACATCATTCGCCTCCTGGCACTTCTTCAGGGAAGATCGTTCCCTGCTCCGGGATGACCGGCTGTGTTTCAGGTATCCCTCGACCCGGCTGTACCGGCATTTCCTGCATCCCTTTTTCCACCGCGGTGACCGCTGGCGGACGGCGCGAAAGCAGCACAAGGGTTAGCGACGTGAGGAAGAAAGCGATGGCCAATCCAGAAGTGAGGCGGACAAAGAACGGCGTTGCGCCCTTGCCGCCGAACAGCGAATCAGTACCGCCGCCGCCGCCAAATACACTTGAAATCCCGGCGCCTTTCGTCTGTTGCATGAGCACGACAACTATCAGGAGAATGCAGACCAGAACATGGAAAAACATGATCACGCCGTACATCGAACCTCCCTGTCCGGTCGACAATTGGTAAGAATCTTCATCTTTCTATTATACATATTCTGCCGTGCATGTCAAGACACCGACGCTGTTCGTCTCCGCCGTCCGCCCCGATGACATCTCCCAACCGTGG
>JACUUY010000082.1 GCA_014859085.1 Caldifarciminota bacterium | reverse complement strand
GAAGGAGGCTGATGTGTAACTTACCCCTTGACTATATTAAACCAGGGCTGACCCCCATGTCGCCCCGTTATAACATTCTCCTTCTTCCCATATAGACGATTTACTTCAATGCCTCGATTTCCCAATGGTTCAGTTTCATATCACCCTCGGATGGGTAGAATACAAACATATTTTTCTGGTAACGTTTAGCGTATTGCAGCCTAGTATCTAGTTTCGTAAAGTAAATCCACACTCTACCGCTCCATTCTTCGCCGACATCAGCACCAAACGTAGAAACGTACTGCTCGTCTGGTTCACCGAATATCCTCAGGATCTCTGAGGAGGACATGCCCACGCGCAGCAGTTCAATATTGTCATGAGTAAATGTCTTATGTCCGGGATATGAGTAGCTGTAGGGTACCGCACAGGCCAAGAGCAATAAACAACAGAGGCAACAATAGAGAGACAGAAGCATAATAGACCTACTATTTCTCAGACACATAGTGTTCTCCTTACTTGACCGCAAGTTGCTGCCGCTTTGCCTTCAGCGCGTCTCTGTATGGCTCAAAATCGACCCAAATCTGCTCCAAGCAAGCCCTCGGGATCGCGATCTCAGTTGTGTCACATAGCTTCTTTAAATCGACTACTTTCATTTTCAGCGCCTGCGCTTCATACTCATAAAATGGATCCGGGAGAAATATAAAAACTCCTTGCTGAGCGATATCATCCATACTTGTGTTTGCATATTGATAGGAGACAGGCATTATATTCATCCCTCTCATTACTTCATGTACCGGCCTATCGTTCGAGTATAGCGTGAAGTCCTGTAGATCCCCTTTGAATTCGTAGGAATAATACCCTTCGTATGTCGCTCCGGACATCCCCGCAGCAACCGCGCCCAACATGTTCAGCCAGAGACTCGCGCCTGTCATTCCCACCTTAGGCCTGACGTGCAGCTTCACAACAGGCGCATACTCGCCAACATACTGCATCCATTCCCGTAGACGGTTCCCGAGAGGGTCATACATCTTTGACTCCTCCACACCCGCAGCCGCCTCCCTTTGTCTGCGCCTGTCGGTAAGGTGCTTCTCCGCCTCGCTCACGATAAAACTGCCACGCGGCGGTGTGATTATGAAAACATCAAAACTTCCAGCAGAGAATGTGTAGTTTTTCGATTCAGAGCAGCGTTTCTGTGCCCAGCGAAAACATTCGGGCGGATAAACCGCTTTCGGCTTAACCGGCAATAGCTCGGCTGAAGGGGGTGCGACGTTCGCGACTTTCTGTTGCGCTCTTGTTATGAGCCCGGCGGCCGCGCTGATCGAAATGCTACCAGCAACACCTGGGCCGCCTGGTGAAGGATCCCTGAACGTGTTAATTGCGATGACCTCTGAATCCATATTGAGCAACGGCCCACCGGAGTTGCCGGGGTTAATATTCACGTCGGTGATAATCGCACTCTCTTCCACCTTGCTGACAATACCGGATGTGAGAATTCTCGTTTGACTGAGAGGGCTCCCGATAGCAATGACTTTCTCGCCTTCAAAGGCAAGTTCCAGCGCAGGTCGTGTTGCTAAATTCAAAACGGGCCTGTCACCTATAACATCGGAGGCGATTAACAGTACGGCCACATCTCGAGGCTTGTCTTCCTCCAAGAGGAGCGCACTTACACGCGTTGCATCATCAAGTTGAACTGTAATGTAATTGGAGTACGAGACAACGTGCGCATTCGTCAGCACCAACCCTGCTTTGTCGACCAGGAATCCGCTTCCGTGCCCTCTATCGCCAAACACGGTGAAGACGCCGTCCCGGAGAGATTGAAAAATTGTAGTTTCCTCCGCAACCTTACGCTGACCGGCCGCTACAGCGAACATTAGTAACAGCATCAGTACGATTACGGACTTTCCTTTACCAATTGCACTCATACATACCTCCTTTTTGTTTTCTCAATTACGTTGTACTACGTTACACCAGCATGAACCGGCAGGAAAAATCATACACCGGCAGACAACTCACGTGATTCCTCTTGTTGAAGCCGCTTTCCGCGAACAACATGGGACATTACGCAACTACGCATTTCGGAAACGCGTTTTCTTGCTTGTGAAGTAAAATGGGTATCAAGATGAAAGGAAAGCAACATCCGCAGCGTTAAATGACTCGAATTGCTGCAAGATACACATAACATCCAAACCATCACGCCTCCTCGTGCGTACAGCACACATCCAATTCGGCGCAGTCAGCGCAGAAATCGTTACGCAATAATAACCGCAGCATCCTGAATGTCAAGAAATGTCGGCGAATTTACCAGATAGAAGGCATGGCTCGAAATTGAACACAAACAATATCAAATCTGTCGGAACCTCCACGGAAGCGAAGATTCATACTCAGCATATCGTTATCCATAGTTTCTAGTTTCCAGGTCTAACCCCGTCCGGAGTGTTCGCCCAACTTGATCGGGCAACTCCATGTCAATCAAATGAGCTTTTCCCTGGCGAGTTTAGCTGCATATCCACACCAATTACAACCCGGTGTTAGCGCGGGGGGCGTGTCACTTTCAAGAACAGCGAGGGCTGTTTCGAGAAATCTCTTGAATGTGTCGTCGTTCCTCTGAATCTCAACCCAGTGCACGTCAGACTCATAGTTCAATTTTTCAAGTGATGGCTGAGAAGTATCATTAGGATAGAAATATAGAAGACCCAACTTCGTTATTGGCGATAAGCCAATCGCTCCTGGCACCGGGTGCTCGAGTGCATAGATATAGGCATGTAGTTGTCTTGAGTACAAATCCGCCTTTTCCTCATCAGGATTGCCGGTTTTGAAATCAACCACACCATACGTTTTGTCGTCAAATTCAACAACGATGTCAAAGCGCCCTTTGATATATACCGTGTGTTCATGGTCCTCAAATGAAATTGGTTGTGACTGAACCCATTTCTCACCATACTTCACTATTCCCGGCGGCAATGCGGAATGAACCTTCTCAGTTCGCATGCCGCTATAATGCGTCTTCAATAGACCAGCGATTTTGCTGAAGATGCCAGGCAGCGGGATAGACGGCTGTACAATACCCTGTCTTACCTTTAGCCAGAAACACCGCCGGCATCCATCGTATAAGAATGTTAAATCAGAAGGACTCAGTTTATAATTCATGTCTCTCCTCATCTGCAAGATCGGTATAAACCCACACGCGCATAACCCCAATTCCCATCTCTATTCCTTCTGCTCCTCGTCTTTGTATATCACTGTCTTCTGGGGATCGAATGAATGGCCCACCGCCCATCCAACAATGATACCCAGCAAAAGACCAAGCACCTTAATGTTTGGAGGCACGACCAAGAACCCAATAAGCCCGCCCAAGAGGCAACCAATGTAGCCACCAATGTTGCCTCTCATACTTCGTACTTCGCCCCACTTCTTCAGAGCCACATCTCCTCCTCTGTCAAAGAATCTTACCTTTCTGTTCTACTGCACTACACTTCGTTCACACGCCGCATTCAACTTCGTCATCTTTCGCCTATCAATGTAACGTACTACCGCGACAAGCGGTCTATCAACTAGAGTGTCTTACTATGACAATCCCAACATAGCACTTCACAGTTCGAAAGTGCATCTGACCCTCTACTCTGAACGCGTTGCTTATGATGCACCTCCCAGGCTCCCCAGCCGCTTCCACGACCTCTGTTATCCTCTGCGAGCATTTTACCGCATCTACCCACGTGGCCATGTGTTGTGCGCTCGCACTCACACCTTCCGCCCGATCTTCGCCACGCGGCTGCTATTGTCTCATCATCAAATGCCATTCTTCCTCCTTTCTACATTCGTAGAATCTACTATGCTGCATCAAGCACATCCAATCTTGTCAAAGCAGCGGTTGACGCCTCTCATTAAACAGCATGACGACCAGTACAACGAGCTGAATCTGCGTATCAATTTTCTTTCTTTGAGAAATGAGCCAGAATCTGGGAATTCGTTGTTTGAGATGAATACATTTGCACCACACAAACCGTACTGGATGCTTGGCGTCCAAGCCATTCGGCCTCCTCATGGACACCATCAAGATCTGCTCCACCAGTGCAGAAATCGTTATGAAATGATATACACGATTTCCCGGATGTCAAGGACTATGTTCGAAGGGCGCGGTAGAGTCAGCCCCCGAGTTCGAGGGCATCATTACGACGACTCACTTCCTTCATCCATCAATCCGGCGCTTTCTTAACCCCGCGACTACAATACGCTTGTACGTACCGCGCACGATGATATTGTACAGGCAGTGCTTGCCCTGCAATCGCTACGGGCGTGCCACCAAGTAAGTGTAGGTAATGCTACGGCATTCTTAATTAGTTACGAAATTCGATGACCGACTCCCGTCCCGCCCTTACATCTTCCCATATTTCCTTGGTATTATATCCAGATTTGCCTTCAGCAGCGCCTCAACAGGATGCGTACCATTACAGATATCGCATAACACGCTCATCGCCAGATGGCTGCCCATCCGCGTTGGCAGTAAAGCAACGTTCTGCTTCTTGCAGATTTCATCCAATTCTAACTGCCTCCTATCTGGCCTTGAGGTGAAGTTGATATCCTCCTGCTCCAATATCCAGGCTAACGCACAGAGCATGTATTCTAAAGGATAGCCTGGAAGATTAATTACACCGGCATTGTACTTAGCGAGTGTCAGGGAAATGCTTTCGCCTCTCCATACATCATATATTGCGCGCATCACCTCGAGTGCTTTGTCTTTATCATAGCAGAGCTTGCCGTATAGATCGATGACAAAGTGCGCATGCTTGGGAGTCATGGTGCGGCTTGGTTCTGATGAAAATATTGCTTTGACCTTGAAATCACGCTCGGACTTCGAATTGTCAGTCTTGATAAGATACCAGCCGTTTGATAATCTGTACACCTCCCTAACACGCTTGCGAAAGCGCCCTCGTCCCCAAAATTCACCGACCACCGGTATTGTCATTTGGCCATTTCGTATACCAACAAGTATTTATGATTTATACTCAAGCAATATTTATCTGATTGCCGGGATGACTTATCATTGGTCGTAACAACCACAACTTCTCTGATACTTAAGGCATCCCGCTTTATCATATCAAATATACGTTTTGCCAGCGGCTCTATGTAGCCGTCGACGCGTGCGTCCTGGGTCTGAATCACTAAATGGCCGCCCCTGTCTAGATCGGCAATTCTATCTCCGATCTCGGCGTTCAATCGGTCCAAATACTGCTCGACATCGGTGATTGTTAATCCATCCTCTAAAATCGGTGATTTCATGTAGACAAGGCTGTTCCGTTGCTTCTTCCCCGGCACTTTTCTGAGTGATTGGCCACTCGTCAGATTTATGACGTCATACCCACCTTCACGATAATATCTCTTGATTACGTTCTCGTCGAGCAGTCTATTTAAGTCTTTCTCCGGAAACAGCCACACTGTTGTTGTTTCGAACTCTTTCCGCCACTTCTCTTTCTTGTGCTTCTCCAATGTCGTGAATATTTCATCATATTTGGCCGCTTTCTCCCCGACGGCCATTGTCTTACGTATCGGCTTCTCGAAAATCGGCAAATACTCATGTGCAAGAAGAAGAAAATTGTGTTTTATGCTGTTCGCATACCAAAAACCGGTCGTTTTGCAGTTATGCTGGCGCTTTATCACGAGTTCACGTAGTATGAAGCCGGCCTTCAAATAGACATCGATTAACATAAATCCCAAAGGTACAACGTGCTTTTTTCTACGTGTATCCCCAATCAAAATTGCGCACTGACGAGCGGGTTTCAGAACACGATAGCTTTCTTCTGCAACATTTTTCATCTCCAGCAAGAATGCTTCAATATCGCAGAAAGAAAGGTCACCTTCCTTATGATCTGTATATTGAATTATGTTTGCATAGGGCGGATGCGCGCAAATTAGATCAACTGAATTCTTGCCAAGCTCCGATAGATTACGGGCATCGCCGAGGGAAAGTTCGGGTTCATAGACCTTATAGCTTGCGTTTGCGTCAATGAATCTAAGCTGCTGCGCATCAATTGTGAAATCGAGGTTTTTCTTTGCCATTGCGATGGCATCTTTGTTTATGTCCAACGCAATGCACTTTCGCCCAAGTAGTTTCGCCTCAACTGCGGTAGTCCCCGCACCGCAGAAATAATCCAAAACTGTCTCGCCCGGTTTGGAATATTTCAAGATGACATTTCTGGGTATGTAAGGAGACCAGTTGCCCCGGTACTCACCACTATGCGTAGCCCAACTGCCGCGTGACTTAAAACTCCAAACAGTTGTCTGTTCCTCTTTGAAATCTGGTGGACATAAGGCCCGGACGACTTTCTCAGAATTGAAGACACTGACATTCACACCCTTGGCCCTGGTGACGACGCGCTCAATATATCGCAGATTAACGCCGTATTTATTGCCAATATCCATGTCGGGCGTGCCTCTTGATTTTTCTTCGAGAATTGCCTTTTCAAGCTGCTTCTGCGTGAGTGAATTTATTCTCTGATTCCGCATTTTATTCGTTTATTATACCATTTGATGATCAGAAGTCAATATGATTTGGATACCCACGCCGATGTTACTTCTCCTCATTGACAACCAATGTGTTATCGATAGGATATGCTAGTGTATCTAATAGGGGACTGGCTCCGTAAGGTGCCTGTCCCCTTTACCCCTAAGCTCTAATTAACAGTCTCCTGTAGTCGCCCGCCTGCTCCTGAAGAGTGTTTCTCTTCGGAGATTCATCGGGCAATAGATGTCTGGACTAGCACATTTTCCCTCTCCAACGAGTTTGCCCTATTGCTTTCGCGATTCCCATCGGGACGAAACGCAGGCGCGTACACATGACCGTACTCGTGGACGAATACCGCCGTTACCAGGAGTAGAGCCTTTAGGCTCGTTCCCTTATGACGGGACTCTTTGTTTCGGTCATTCGTGCTTTGTGTTTTGGATTTGTTCCCTCTGCGGGGATTCTCGTAAATAGCACCAAATCGAAGATTTGGGCATTTACGGAATTTGGATTTGGTGCTTAGAATTTAGGATTTGTGGGCTTTTTGCCAGAAACACCATTTCGTGCCTGTCCCTTTTCCTAACCTTACGTGATCTCCTTTACCCTGTATTTCAGTATTCTTTTTATCAGGCCGTACGGGACGGGTTTGTCGACCGGGAACTGGATCGCGCCTTTCGACCGCTTGTACGGCGACAGTTCTTTCTTGAAAGCGATGATCGGAGAGGGCGTGGGGTAGAACCCGATATGCTTTTCATGTGCCGCGAAGAACACCAGATGCTTGCCGTTCAGCTTCCACGCGGGCATGCCGTAGCTTATCGTCTCCTCGGCCTTCGGTGCCGCCGCCCTGATCACGACCCTCATCTTTCTCAAGGTGCTCCGGATCTTTGCCGGTGAATCGTTGATGTACTCGCTCACGCTGTCATAACGCTTCATTCGCGATTTCATTTCACCCCCTTCGTTGTTATCGTTGATTATAGCGCGTTCTTCATTGTTGTCCAGTTCGATCAGAAGGGAATCCGGACAGCCAACACTATTCTGAATAGAAACAACAAACGGGGTGGGAACCTTACGGACCCTGCCCCGCCTACGATTATCTTACGACCTACTGTTGCTCTTCCAGCACCGCATTCACCATCGTCTGATCGAGCTCATACCACGCGCCGGTCGCGGCGTCAATGATCACCGGCACCAACCCGGCGAGGACATCCAGAATGACCCAACCGGCTCCGACACTGTTAGTGATCGTATACGTTCTCGTTTCGTACTCTTCTTTCTTGAATTCGATGGTGTAGGTCCTTTTCGATTCAAGCTTAAGACTCACCGGCGTTGTGCCCATAAGGCTGCCATTGACATAAACCTTCGCACCCAGGGGATCCGAGCTGAAGTCAACTGTGTTGTGGGTACCCTTGAACAATGTAGCGCAGGCTCCGGTAATGTAAGCCAGCAGAACCAGGGACGATACGATAACGCCCATCTTCATCCCGTAGGCTGCTGTTACTGTTCGCTCAATGATAATACCTATGATGATTTAAAGCTGTATCGTTCTGACAGATGCCGTCGTCTCAATTTGCGTTGGGTTAGCCTCACAATACTGCCAGAATCTAATATTGACACCAAGAGTGCTGCCGTTATAATCTTGCATAGTTACACTTATTATAGAACGAAGCTAGATAGTTCGCTGCATAAATTCAGGAGGCAGTTATGAAGGCATGGGTTGTATACTTGGTGCTTATCGTAGCGACAGTCGTATCTGCTCAAGAGCCGGATACCCTGTGGACGAAGACCCTTGGAGGTATCTACAATGATTATGGTAGATGTGTAATTCAGAGTGCTGACGGAGGATATGTGATGACAGGATGGACAACTTCTTGGGGTGCAGGTAATACAGATGTCTGTATTATCAAAACAGATTCACTGGGTAATACATTATGGATAAAGTTCTACGGCGGGACTGGATGGGATTACGGTAATTCTATTGTCCAGACATCCGATTTTGGCTATGTGATCGCGGGCTTCACAAATTCCTTTGGGGTTGCCGGAACTAATATCTATCTTCTCAAAACGGATTCACTTGGTGATACGCTCTGGACTAAGACGTACGGCGGTATAGACAATTGCTATGGGTATGCTGTTGTCGCAACTCCAGACGGAGGGTACCTGATAACAGGATCAAGATACGGAACAAGTTTGGATGTACTTCTTGTCAGGACAGATTCGCTTGGTACTGTTCTTTGGACAAAAACATATGGCGGGCCCGAGTTGGACGAAGCTCGATCCATTGCCCTTACTGCTGACGGCGGTTGTATAGTAGCAGCGACAACGTCTTCCTTTGGTTCAGGGTTGTATGATGTCTATGTCTTGAAGTGTGATTCGCTAGGTGATACTCTTTGGACAAGAACATATGGTGGCATCTATGACGATTGTGGCTATTCGGTGATCGCATTACCTAATGGTGATTTTATTATAGCAGGGGAAACGAGTTCTTTTCTTGGACCGGGCTATGAAGATGTGTATCTTATAAGGATAAAAGGTGACGGCGACACATTATGGACGAAGACTTATGGGGGCACCGAGAGCGATATGAGTTATTCGGCTGTTTTGAGTTCGGACATGGGCTGTGTAATCACAGGTCAAACGTATTCCCTTGGTGCTGGTTATGGTGATGTGTATGTCGTGAAAACGGATTCTCTCGGTAATCTCTTATGGACAAAAACATATGGTGGCAGTGATCATGATTATGGTTATTCTATTGCTAAGACAACCGATGGTGGGTACATTATTGTAGGGAGTACGACTTCCTTCGGCGCCGGATGTAATGATATTTGGCTGCTGAAGATGGGACCCGATGTCGGTGTTGTGGAGTATGAATCTTCAACCGTACATAAAACAGGAATTACCGCAACCATATTCGGTGGACCGCTGCAACTACGCGGAAACAAGAAATGCAAGGTGCTTGACATCACTGGGAGGGTTGTTGAACCTGAAAATACACGGACTGGCGTTTACTTCATAGAAGTTGATGGTGTGGTGATACAGAAAGTGGTGAAGGTTAAATAGACATCAAAGTAAAGCACAAAAGGGGTGACCGTCACAGTCACCCCCCTTCTTTGCTTGGGGAGCAGTGGGGTCACCTCTAAAGCTGCGGCTGCATCTCAAGCTCGTGGAATCTGTTTTTCACTGCCGCATCCTGGTCCATTTTCCTCTTCAATCGGCCTCCAATCGGCGCAGTGTCCTGAGCACCACCTCAGGCCCCAACGTAGCGTTAACCTTTTCGCGACAAGCAGACTACTCCAGGGATGATCAATCGCCTTTTGCCAACGTTCGCATAAAGACAGCGCATTCAAACTCCAGCGAGTTTACCCTATTGTTTTCGAGATTCCCATCGGGACGAGACGCAGGTTCGTGGCCATCACTGTAATCTAGGTGTTCTATCACCGTAATCAATATCTTTCATCGTTGGAATCATCCTGCGTAGCAGGAGCGAACGCCTGCCCCCGAAATGAGAACCCGTGAAATTGAGACATGTAGGGCAGGGCTTTAGCCCTGCAAGTCAACGTGACTTCTCGATCCGCTGAAGGCGGACTCGAAGACCAAGCACCATGGGGAGCAATGGTGTCAAATGTTTAGCTGAAAGTCCCGTTTCGATTGCTGTTGTGC
>JACUUY010000081.1 GCA_014859085.1 Caldifarciminota bacterium | reverse complement strand
CACCCTTGACAGCGCGCCGTTTGTGTGTATACTAATGTAAGAAGCAGACTACATTCGATCACATAACCAAATAAAAGGAGGTACTGTGAAAAAACTAATGTGGTTACTGCCGGTAGTCGCGCTGGTCATCAGCTGCGGCGGCGAAGACGATGCGGACAGCTACTTCCCGGTCGCGGTCGGAAATACGTGGACATACGACATGATGGTCACGATCATGACGCCGGGGGACACGCTCGAAAATACCGGGACGACAACGACCGAGATAACGCGACTGACGACTCTGGACAACGACGTTGAGGCGTATGAACAGGTCATGGCGATGATGTGGGACGATTCGACGATGATACCGAATTCGGTCGATACGACCTTCATCCAGGTCACCGACGATCACATCCTTATCTACGATGATCTCGCCGACACGGATCCAGACACGGCGGCCGTGCTGCCGATCGAAGCCGGCAATACGTGGACGGTCTATGCGGACGTTTCGGACACGATGACGGCGGAAGTCATTGAGCAGACCGACGTCACGGTCCCGGCCGGCACCTTTGCCGACAGCTGGCTCATCAGATACACCTCGCTGGGCCAGACCCAGGAGAACTACCTGGGCCGCAATGTCGGTATCGTGAAGTATGACATGTGGATCGCCGAGCAGAACGCGGATATCGAATTCATCAAGGAACTGACCGGCTACGACGTGGAATAACCGACATCACATGCTACGTGACAGGGGCTGCTCTACGCAGCCCCTTTTTCTTCTGTCTCCACTCTTGCGCACCGGTTGAAAGCCGTATCAATCCTCGGCGACCGCTTTGTACAAGTTCCTTATGCTTTGCGCCGAAAAACCCCTCAGCAGAAACATAAGAATTGCATAGGCGGCCGCGCCGAAGATGACCAGCACGATGAAGTGCCATTGCTGCAGACAGAAGAGGACCACGGCCATGGCCAGCCCGGCGATCAAGGGTCTTGGAACGTGTTTCAAGATGGTCAGCGGTACGGATTTCCCGAGTTCACGGCTCATCAATACAAAGCTCACGCATTCGCCAATGAACAGAGCAGCAGCAGCGCCCTGAGCACCGAATCTACACCCGAGCAGTACGATGAAAATCGCACTCAACAGCGCGGTCATGCTGATTATCCTGAAGAACTGTTTCTCTTGGCCGATAGCGATGAGTCCGTAGCCAAAGACAGTATTCACGGGTGCGATCACAAAAAACGGCAAGAGAATACGCAAAACACCGGCCGCTTCGAGAAACGACCGGCCAAACACACCGACAATTATGCCTGGAGCCAATATCAGGCCGCCAACCGCAATCGGGATGGTCAGACCGAACAGAAGACGGATCAGCAGATTGAAGCTGCCGGCGAGCTGCTCCGGATGCTCTTTGTGCTGCCTGGAAAGGATGGGAAAGAACACATAGTAGAACACCCTCTCGATTATCAGGAGTACAAAGACGATTTTCCAGCCAGCGCTGAAAACGCCCACTTCGTAATTGGTCATGAATATGCCCAGCACGATCGGCGGCAGACTGATCGTGGCGTGGTTGAAGATGATCGCAAGACCAACCGGAACCGACGCGCTCAGCATCATCCGCCATTGCGGCAGCGAGAATCTGAATTTGAAGGATCCGTACTTGCTGATGAAAACAGCGGTCAGGAAAGCAGCATTGCCCAGATAGCTGATGACAAAGGCAAGGGGTACGACAAGAAGATCCGTGACCCGTCTCAAGAAAAGCAGCAGAACTACCAAGTAGATACCATACTGGATTATGCGCCCCGCACCGATATACCCCATCTCCTCCCTGCCCTGGAAAACAAACTCCAGAAGCACGGCAAACGGGAAGAGCGTAAGCGCATAGACGATTATCACGCGCTTTGTCGTTATATCACCGGGTATGACAATCGAACCAACAAAAAAGACCGCGAACATCAGGATCCCGAGCACCAGGCGCAGGCCTAGTGTCGCTTCTATGAGGCGACGGTCATGCGGAGCCCTTGCCACTTCGCGAGTGCCAATGATCGTCAAACCTGGATTCGCGAACAACAGCGCATAGCTTATGAAGGCCAGACCGTAGTTTATCAGGCCGAATCCCTCGACCGCCAGGACCCGCGCAATATATATGGTTGCCGCGAAACCGATGATACGTGTTATGCCATCACTCACGAATAGGGACAGGAAATTCCTTGACGCCTTCTTCATAAATATGGAGTCAGTATATCCTGATTGCGGCAATAATCAATATGGAATCATCCCCGCAATAGATCTAAGCGCAGGGATATTCCAATCTCTGCCAGGGGATCGTCACTGAATATCTGCCTGTTGCATCCTTTGGATTCACTTGAATCTCTTGAGGTTTGTTGTCGAGGAAAATTGCAGTCTTGCGAGGATCCTCGCAGTAGAATGTTATCCCCTGCAACATATCTGTTGAAAGCTCACGCTTCACACCTAAGACATCGATGTAGGGGGAAATTCCTATCCGTTTCAGGCTATCTCTATCGTCCGTCTGCCATATTATGTTATTGTGAACTTCATTGTACTGTAGTAATCGAGAAGCCGTGGTCACCAGTAATTTGCCTTCATGGTACATCCTTGACAGGAACTCAAGGTTACCGACCAACTTCCGGGGAAAGCCTTCCAAACTCGACACACCTTCACACATGTGACTATATAGAATCAAATATCCGGCATTACCGATCAATCTCCTGATTATCGACGGACAAATCTGTCTTATCAGGTCATACACATCTTGAGTCCGCTCCTGGCCCAGTCTGTTTATGAACCTTACAAAATCCCATACCTCACTTCCGTCCTGCAGATCGATTTTCATGAACAACCGGTTCTCAAAATCAAAAACAGGCTCCCGCACATACCTGTACTTTGTCTTTGACAACACTCGTTGGACAAAATTCGTCAATCTGATGTCATAGGTACTTTCCGCATTCTGCCCGATGACATGGGTCATTCTTCCAGACCATACAAATCGAATACCATACGATGCCAGCAGATCAAAATGGTACGCAGGGCTTCCGGGCTGAGCGCCTTCCTGAAACGCAAAAAGCCCCACATTCTGCACATTGTTGCTGCTGCCGTGATTGATCCACACTTTGACGCCTGCCCCATACTTTTCTAATTCGTTGATCGATCGTTCGGCGTATCGCCGATTGAATCCCCCCTCGTCAAAATTCCCATAAGTATGTAGAATATCCAGATGACCGGATCTCCAAAGGGCGCGGCAGTAGCATGCAAAATCAGTCTCCCTCGTACTCGTTCCTTCATAATAACTCAACTGTGGTGTCGATGTGGCATTGAAGAACCAGAAGCTGCTGCCGACTTCCAGGTTGAGTCCTCTACCCAATCGCGTCATGGAAGCGGTGTTGAGATATCTCGTCACCTCGAGGAATATCTCCAATGACCGTGTGTTGTCAATGTCATTGGCAAGGGCAAACGCCGCTCGGTACGGGTATGGAAACTTGCGCAGCGTCGGTGAATTCACTTACAGATCTTTGATTACCTTTGCCGGATTCCCCGCCGCGATCTTTCCGCCGGGGATGTCCCTCGTAACGACCGAACCAGCTCCAATGGCAACGTTGTCACCCACGTGAACGCCCGGCAGAATCACCGAATGAGCGCCGATACGCACGTTGTTGCCAATCGCGATATCGGCCTGATGCCCGGAATGGGATTCTGTTAGTTCGAACTTGGACTTGCTGAAGCTGTCTGATGTGATGAAAACGAAGGGACCAATGAGCGTATTGCTGCCGATAGTGATCCTCGATTCCCGGCCCGCGTAGATATGCGTCTGACTGCCGATATCAGAACGATCGCCGATGGTGATGTGCTCAGGATGGGCGAACTTGACCGACGGCGCAATATGCGATTCCTTGCCCAGATGCCGGAGTCTGTGGATCGCCATGACATTCGATGACATATAGTTCTTCAGAAAAACAATCGTTTGCCGCCAAAACGTTCTGGCCAGCAGCGTTTTGAGAAAGAAAAATATCTTGGCCATGGCCACCCCTTTTGAAAGGTCATCGCGCACAGGATTGCTCACTGCAGTCTGCGCAACCCGCGCTCCTCTGCTGCGCGACCAGCAAAAACCTGTCTGGAATGATGTTACACAATATCTTATCCCTGTCAAGAACGGGGACAGGATAAGGATGTTGACATTAGGCCGAATTCGGCTATGATTCTCCATCCCTGCTTGAGATACAATAGCATGCATGGTTTTCAACAATAAGGCAAAAAGGAGAATTCATGGCGATCGTGCTGGATGGTGAAAGTCTGACTATCGAGAAGCTCGTCAGTATCGCGCGGCATAACGAAGAGGTGGAGATCGCGCCGGCCGCGCTACAACGGATCAAGGAATGTCGCGCCATGCTCGAGGACAAGATCAAGGCGCATGAGATAATGTACGGCGTCAACACGGGCATCGGCGAATTTTCCGAGATCGTGCTGAACGACGACCAGATCAAAGATTTCCAGAAGTACCTCATATACAACCATGCCGCCGGCATCGGTGAACCGGCGCCGATCGAACATGTACGGGGCGCCATGGCCGGCCGCATCAATGTCATGTGCAAAGGCCGATCCGGCTGCCGGCCCGAAATACCGCTCACGTTTGCCGAAATGTTGAACAGGGGCGTAACGCCGGTCGTCTGCCAGAAAGGCTCGGTCGGCGCGTGCGGCGACTTGGCGCCGATGTCGCAGATCGCCCTGCTCATGATGGGCGAGGGCGAGGCATTCTACAGGGGCGAGCGCTTGCCGGGCAAGGTCGCCATGGACAAAGCGGGCATCGAGGTCCCGGGACTGGAGGCGCGCGACGGACTCGCCTGCATCAATGGCTCCAATCTCATCACTGCGATCAGCGCGCTCCAGCTCTACGACATAAACTGCTGGCTCAAACAGGCCGAGATCGGATGCGCCATGACCCTGGAAGCACTCCTGGCCAACATGAAACCATATGATGTGCGGCTGCACGAGGCACGTGGTTTTGCCGGCGCAGTCAGATCGGCGCGGGCCCTGATGAAATGCATCGAGGGCAGCGATTTGCTCACCGGCAAGTTCAAGACAAAAGTCCAGGATGCCTATTCAATGCGTTCATCGCCCCAGGTGATCGGCGCGGTACATGATGCAATTGCGTACGCCAGGAAACAGGTCGAGATCGAACTGAACGGCGTGGGCGATAATCCGATCTTCATGCCCGAATACAAGCTGACCCTGACCGGCGCCAACTTCCAGGGGTCTCCGGTATCACTGCCCATGGATATGGTCGGCGCGGCCGTGACCATGGTCTGCGTCCTTTCCGAAAGGCGGCTCAACCGTTTGACCAATCCCAATCTCAGTGTCGGCCTGCCGGCATTTTTGACCAAGGGCGCCGGCATGTTCTCGGGCATGATGCTGAGCCAGTACACGGCCGACACGCTCATCGTCGAGCAGCGCATCCTTTCGGCTCCGGCATCGACGATGTCGATACCCGCGGCTGCGGACCAGGAGGACTTCGTCTCCATGGGCATGAATACGGCGCTCAAGAACGTTCAGATCCTCGACAACGCCTACGGTGTCCTCGGCATCGAAATGATGGCTGCGGCCCAGGCCCTGGATTTCCGGGAATTCAGCCCGGGCAAGGGTGTCGCAACGGCCAAGGCGGTCATCCGCAAGCACGTCGAACACCTTGAAGAGGACCGTCCTCTGTACAATGACCACAACTGCATGAAAGCGCTCGTCAAGTCGTGCGAGATCCTCGAAGCGGTCGAAAAAACGGTCGGCAGTCTGGGTTAAGCGTTAACATCTCTGTAATATAGGCCGGTTCCGCTCAGAAAAGCAGTCTGAGCCGGGCAAATGTTTTGTTCAGGTCGACGGCGATCTGGCCAAGGATCGTATCATATAATGAACCATGAATATTGTATTCTTTCTTGCCGTTCGACATTACATAGGTGATGAGGCCCTGATCTGCCTGGTCCTTCAGGTCGGCCCACGAATAGACCATTTCACGGCCGCGAAACCGGATGTGCAGGCCGCCTGCGACGCGGATCCATACATCGCCATAAGTCAGATCAATAAATTGCATCCGGCCGGGCAGTGGAAAATAACCGCGCCGCGCCGGATAGTAGGCTGACCGGGCGACGAGATAATCAAGCTCGGAGACGGACTGCCGGTCCAGGAACCTTGCCTGCGCCGCCGAATTCTTTTCGGTAATGAAGATCCTGGCGCCATCGGGCGCCGTAACCAGGAGCCCTCTTGCCGCATTGGAAACCGTAAGGCAGTCGGCGAAGCCGGCAAGCACGAACAGGCATGCCGCGGCCGTTATCACCGCGGCGGCGATCCATTTGATACGCCTCCAGGCCAGGAAATACAGCGGCAGCATGATGGCAGGCGAAATGCTCACGCGGATCGCCGAGCCGGGAATGCTCGCAACAAAACTCGAAAACCCGACCAGGATTGTGATCAGAACACTCACTAGCACCGCGATCATTTTCGCCACTGCAAACCATATCCAGCCGATCGAAAAGCAGACGAAGAGCAGGAAGATGATGATCGAGGCAATGGGCAGTACGATCAGGTTCGTGAAAACCGCGAAGACCGGGTGCCGGTGAAAATAGTAAATGAGCAGCGGCGCCACGAATGCCTGCGCCGAAAAAGAGACCGCCATTGGCCGCAACAAGATCCTCAGAAACCGCCGCTTCACCCGGTTCACGAGATTCTGCTCGAGTCGTGGATAGAGATACAGAATGCCATAGACCGCGCCGAAAGAAAGCTGGGCGCCGACATCGAATAACAGCATCGGGTTGTAGACCAGGAAAGCAAGTGCCGTCACGTTGACAACGTGCATGCTATCGACATTCCGCTGGGATATCAGCGCCATACTGAACAACACTGCCATGAACGTAGCCCGGCACACACTGGGGCGGAATCCGGTCACGCCCGCGTACACAACGAGCCCGCACATCGCCACCGCGACTTTGACACGATAGTCGAGCGGCAGAAAGAGGAACAAGACCCCGAAGAACGCTGCGACAAACCCCACATGCAGGCCGGAAATTGCCAGGATATGCAGGATTCCGGCACGGCTGAATACTTCCTTCATCTCTTTGTCGAGCCGGCCGCTTCCCCCGAGTATGAGCCCGCTTGCTATCCGGTAATCGCCATCCGTGAACAGATCCTTGAGCAGGCGGTCAAGATAAGTCCTTAGCGGATTGAAGACGATGCCGAGCACGTGGTCATTGGGATCCGAAGATACGATATTCCCGTTAATGTGAGCCGGACGGTACGCGCTGCGCGCCGGTTTGATCCGGCCTTTAATGTTCAGACGCCTGCCCAGATACACATCCTGCCCGAACACATTGTACTCCACTAGCCCGTGATAAACCACTGTATCATTGGCGAGCAATATCTTATCGACGTGGAGCAGCAGCTTCGTGAAGTTGGCGTAATGATCCTCGCCGTAGACGATTCCCGAGTAGATCAGATCCTGACCGGCGAGGTCAAGGTCATGGGGCCGGTTCAGCTGCAGATTCGCCGCGGACAGGCCCAGGACCGCAAGACACAAGAACCGGCGCCGCCACAGGGACATCGGTACTGCCACCCCGGCAATGAGGAAGTAGTACAGGACCTCCATGTTGAAGCATGCGTCCAGTACCAGACCGGCGACAACCGATAACAATATACCAACCGCCAACCTCTTCACTGCTTCCTCCCTGGTTCAAACCCAACTCTGCTTCAATTCGTCCTGCGAAAAAAAGCAACAACGAGCAGCGTCAGGATCATCCAATCCCGCGCGTCTGCATTCCCGGTTCGTATGGTAAGTGGGCGTGGGATCCCACGCCAAGAGTGTTACGCCGTTATACTACGCTGCCTGGTAAATAAGTTTGTGGATCTTCTGCCTTGCCTTGTTGATGGCGATGCGCGCCGCGCCGGGATTTGACCCGGCGGCCTTGAGACAGGCATAGATGAAGTACTTATCGCCGATGGGCTGGATGATGAAGAAGGAATCTTCGGTGAGCCAGATCAGTTCTCGTGTTTCGCTCAGCGCCAGATTCTCCGTCATCTCCTGTGCCGCGAGCATGATCGAAGATATCTCGGCGTCGTATGCGTTGACGTCGTAATTCGTATCGATAATGTGCTGGGCAACGGAAATGCCATCATACCCGACGATACTCGAATAACGACAGCCAGGGATTTTCTCCGCGATCTTCTTTATCTCGTCCAGCAGTTCATCGGCCACTTATCCTCCTTGGTAGCACAGAACGCATCAATACCTCCTGCCTACATGCGCTCCACGTATTCGCCGGTTTCGGTGTTAACTTTTACCACGTCGCCGGCAACCACAAACGGCGGAACCTGGCAAACATACCCGCCCTCCAGTTTTGCCGGTTTTGACTGCGCCTGCGCGGTCGCATCCTTTATGTGAGCCTGGGTCTCTGACACTCTCAGATTCACGTACTTGGGCAGGACAATGCCGAATGGCTTGCCCTCGAAGAATTCGACGTTGACGCGAATATTCGGTTTGAGGAAGACCGCGTCATCGCCGATGAGATCCGGATCCAGCGCCAGCTGCTCGTAGGTTTCCGTGTTCATGAAGTAGTACTGCCCTTCCGCCGAATAGATATACTCCATCTCAAACTGCTCGATCTCGGCTTCCTCAAGCCGGTCGCTGGAACGGTAGCGTATTTCCTTCGCAGTATTGGTCGAGAGGTTCCTCATCTTGCAGATCACCATTGCCCGCCAGTTGCCCGGCGTGACATGACTGACGGCCATGACCACATGGGGAACGCCGTCGATCTTCAAGAGCATTCCTTTTCGCACCTGGGTCGCCTGTATCATTTCACTTCCAATCGATACGTGCTCGCGTCGATACCCTGGTCGTCGACAATGATATTGTTGTCCAGGAGCCGCTTTCTGACATAGTCAGCCAATTCATAGTCCTTCTCTTTCCTCAACTCATTTCTCATCTGTAGCAAGAAAGCTATAGTCTTAGGATATAACTCATCTACATGCTTGATGCCAATTATTCTATGGTAGAACCATTCCTTCATGCTGTCAAGTAGTTTTTGTTTGTTGGCAATATTCAATTTTTCCTCAACTTCTGCAACTATCTTCATGACATCTCTGTAGGGTTCGATGACGACCTCTACTTGCTGTCTGAAACCTAGCAGTAACAAGTAATATTTGACGCTCGCGGCAATTTTGACCTCATCCACCCCGTAACCTCTGTTAATCAGCTCGTAGATTACGCTCAAAGCCCGAGACGTGTTCAAGTCGTCGTTCATCGCATCGGTGAATTCATTGAGCATTTGGGGTTCAGGGATCGGCTTTGCCTCGCCATGCCTCTGCGTGACGTTGTCCAAAAAGGTAATGATCGAGGCCAGCGCGGCCCGCGCTTCGTCCAGACGCTCGCAGCAGTATTCGAGCTGCTTGCGGTAGTGCGTCTTGAGCATGAACATGCGAATGACGTTTGCCGAATATTTCCGCAGTACCTCTTTTATTGGCGAGTAGTGTCCGGTCGACTTGGACATCTTCTCGCCGGTCAGGGTGACCCAGCCGTTGTGCAGCCAGAACCGGGCGAATGGTTTGCCCGTTGCGGCCACTGACTGGGCGATCTCGTTCTCGTGGTGCGGGAATATGAGGTCCTCGCCGCCCGTATGGATGTCGAACGTCTCGCCGAGATACTGCATCGACATTGCCGAGCACTCGATGTGCCAGCCCGGCCTTCCTTTGCCCCAGGGGCTGAACCAGTATGGCTCGCCCGGCTTTGCCGCCTTCCACAATGCGAAATCCAGCGGGTCTTCCTTCAGTTCGGTCGGCGCGATCCTTGCGCCGGACACCAGTTCGTCGATGCTCTTGCCCGACAACTTACCGTAATCCGGGAATTGACGCACCCGAAAATAGACGTCGCCCTTTTTCTCGTAGGCAGAGCCCCCATCGACCAGCCGCTGGATGAGAGCGATGATCTCCTCGATGTGCTGCGATGCCCTGGGATAGAAGGTCGCCTTCGTGATGTTAAGCTGGTCGCACGCCGACAAATAGGTGCTGATATTGTCCTGCGCGATCATGCGCCAGTCCCTTTTCTGTTCCTTCTGCTTCTCGATGATCTTGTCATCGACGTCGGTGAAATTCTCGAGCGCCATGACCCGGTAGCCCAGATGGCTGAGCCAGCGCATCAGGATATCGCGGATCATTGCGGCTCGGATGTGGCCGACATGGGGTTCGCTCTGGACGGTCAGGCCGCACGTGTAGATCTTCACCGGGTCGGCCAGCGGCACGAAATCCTCGGTCTTGCGGTTCAGCGTGTTGTATAATCTCAACCCCATGCTCAAT
>JACUUY010000004.1 GCA_014859085.1 Caldifarciminota bacterium | reverse complement strand
GAGCAGGTGGGCAACTACAATTATTTGACAATTGATTAATGCCGAAATCAGTAGTGTCAAGAATCTAGTATCAGGAATCGGTTGTTGTGGTCAGTCGATCGTAATGTTGAATCTCTGCGGCACAGACTTTACGGGTGTAATGTATGGCGGCAGGATGATCTCGGCCGGCAGGTCGTGGTTCCCAGGCGCGAGTTCAGTTACGTTGATCCGTACTGCTATATCCCGCGCGCTGAGGTTTTTTACGCGGCGCGCGGTTCCTTCCACGATCAGGGTGTCCAGCTTGATCTTGTCCGAGCGGGCTCGCTGATCACCCGAGTGAATGATCACCAGCGGTATGTTGGTCAGGGTCTGAATCGCCGTTTGATCGATCCGCACGTTTGCTTTGACGTTTGACTGGGCTGTTTTGATAAGCGGCGATGCGAGGATCAGTTTCAGATCTCGTTCAAAGGATTCGGCCCGGTTTCTGACACTGAGTGTCTCGGTCGATAATTCATTTACTGGTTCAAGCATCCTCTGGGGGCCGGAAACATTCATCTTGTCAGGTATACTTATTGTGTCGATGGCGTAGCCTTGTCTTGGCGTGCCTTTTACCGGGACGCCGACTGCGACGTCCTTTTCGATCATCCGGTCGACTGATATTGTGAGTACCGGCGTCTCGAAGTCGATCCGCATTGGACCGTAACCGACCGTAGTTTTCAAGTCGCGTGCCGGGATTCTTACCGTGCCCGGTCTTGTCTGACTTAGATCGCACAGTGCCTTGGGTGGTGCCGCCCATATCGTGAACAGTGCCCCGCCGCGGCCCGTGAATGCAACCGTTACGCTTGGCACAGAGTCAACCATGATCAGAGAGTCCGGGAGGTTGGCATAAGACACCTCTATCTCGCGTTGATATGTGTAGTTGTTTCCGATCGCGACATAGATCCAGAGTCCGAAGGCGAAGATTATGGCGAAGATCTTTCTTATTGGATCGCTGGTAATGAAGGAAAGGATACGGTAGAGCATCAAGTCAATTATACATATCGCCGATGATAAATCAAGCGCGATACGAATCGGCTGTTCGTGATGCCGAAAGAGTCCGGTTCATGCTGCCTACGACCAGAATATCCAGATAAAGAGCGCTCCCGCTCCAACCGCGAACAGCGTGAACGGCAGACCGACCCTGACAAAGTCCATGACCTTGACCGGATACCCCTGTTTTTTCAGTAACCCCACGCCGACGATGTTCGCGGACGCGCCGATCGGCGTGATATTACCTCCTATTGTCGTGCCGATTATGGTGCCGAAGAGCAGGAGGTGCACTGAATACCCATAGGTGGATGCCAGCATCGGGATTATACCGACCATTGCCGTGAAGTAGGGCACATTATCCACAAATGCCGAGATGAGGACCGAGAACACGACCAGGATGAGATAGGTGGCGAGCAGGTTGCCCGAGGTCATCCGGCCGACCGCATGAGCCAGATAGTTCGTCGTGTTCGTTTCAGTCAGGGAACCGACAATGATGAAGATCGCGGCGAGGAAGAAGAGCGTTTCCCAGTCCATATCCTTGAGGACGTGGAAGGTCTTGATCCTGACGGTGACATAGCTCCAGATGATGCCGATCACGCCGAACACCAGGCATACGAGACCCCCCAGATAATCCATGAACCCGCCGAAAAAGGACGCAACTGCCAGTCCGAGGATCAACCCGGCCAGCAGCAGGCCGGGGAATATACTGACGATCTTCTCCGGCGCGATCGGTTCGATGGGTTCCTTGTGCTTGCGAAATAGGAAATAAAGGACGATGAGCGAGACAATAGCAGACACCTCAACGGCAAAGAAGAGGCCCGGCCGGCCGTTCATGAAGAAGAAATCATTGAAGGTCATGCGCGTGTAGCTGGCCAGAATCATGCTTGGCGGGTCGCCGACCAGGGTCGCCGTGCCCTGGAGATTGGAGGAGAGACAGATCCCCAGGATGAACGGCATCGGCGAGACCTTCAGCTTCTTCGATACCTCAAAGGCGATCGGCGCAACGATTAGCACCGTGGCGACATTCTCGACAAACGCCGAGATAATGCCGCTGAATGCAGAGAGCCAGATGATTGCCCAAACGAGATTCTTCGATCGGTCGATTATTATCTCCGCGAGATAGGCGGGTATCCTTGAGTGGATGAAGAGTTCGGCGACGACGAGGCTTCCCCAGAAGATGCCCAGAATATTCCAGTTGATGAATTCCAGGATCTTTGGAGGAGAGATGATGCCAAAGACGAGCATTAGGGCGACGCCGATCCAGACAATGATGAATTTGTACCGGTGGAACAGAATTATGGCAAGATAGGTTGTGATGAAGATGACAAGGCAAACTATCTGCTCGAGCGACATCGCAGGGTCAGTTCACATTGCTGAGCCAGACCATTATGCCCTTCTGGATATGCAGGCGGTTCTCTGCCTGGTCAAAGACGATCGAGTGCTTTCCATCGATGACCTCATCCGTTATTTCCTCTCCGCGGTGCGCGGGCAGGCAGTGCATTACCAGATATTCTTTCTGCGCCGATCTCAGCAGATCAGCATTGATCTGGAAGCTGCTGAAGATTTTCTTCCGATTCTCGGCTTCCTGTTCCTGGCCCATGGAAGCCCAGACGTCAGTGTATATTACATCGGCATCGTGGACCGCTGCTCCGGGATCGTTAACCAGTGACATGTTCGTTGCCTGCGACACGTAATTTTTGTCGGGTTCATACCCGGCAGGTGTGGCGACATTGAGCCTGAAGCCGGTTATTGTCGATGCTGCGATCAGCGAGTTACACACATTGTTCCCGTCCCCGATGTAGGCGATCGTGACCCCGGAGAGAGTTCTTTTCTTTTCAAGTACGGTGAACAGGTCGGCCATGATCTGGCAGGGATGTTCAAGGTCGGATAGGCCGTTGATGACCGGTATCGTGGAATTCTCCGCCAGCTCTGCAACCGTCTTATGGGCAAAGACGCGCGCCATGATGATGTCCACCCACCGTGAAAGGTTCTTCGCGGCATCGGGTATGGTCTCGCGTTTGCCGAGCTGGATATCGGGCGGCGCAAGGTATATTGCATGACCGCCTAATTGGGTCATGCCGGTCTCGAATGTTACCCTGGTTCTGAGCGATGGTTTCTCAAAGACCATGGCCAGGGTTTTGTTCTTCAATAAGTGCTGCTCGATCCCCTTTTTCTGCGATTCTTTCAGTTTAGCGGTCAGGTCGAATATCTCGAATATCTCGTCGCGTTTCAAGTCGAACATGGTGATCAAATCTCTTTTCATCGTACCTCCGTCGTTAATAATAGCCATCTTTGTAGCAAAGTCAATTATTTACCGCCGGGATTCCGGGGGGCATGGCGCCTGCTGGGCGGAGGGGCAATGTGGTTGACTTGTTTCGCGGTTCTGTGTATTATAGAATGCAAATGAAAACGAATATCAGGCGCTATTCAGTACTGGCTATCATCTTGCTGCTGCTGCTCGGCACTTTCCTGGCGGTTGGCCTGGTCAGCGGCCGGCGGATCATGTTGGATTTGATCAAGGAGCAGGCACGGTCCTTTCTTTCGGTCGTTGCTTCGACTCAGGAGAATCTCATCTTTGCGGAAGCGCGCCTCGAGGATGAATACATTGACCGGCTGATCGGTGCATGCAACACTCTCGATGGGGATCTGACCAGGCGCAGCATCGATAATGTGAGAAACAGTTTCGGTTTTCACTCGGTCGTGGTTTTCGACCGAAGAACGAGGACGAGGACCATTGCATCGGGCGCGCCGGTCCGTGTCAGCAGTGATGTTTTGGATCAGCAGATGCCGATCTCGTTCGAATATTTCGACCTGGGCAACAGGATGATGATGCGTTTCGTCTATGTTCTTACCGAACGCGTATACCAGGTCGAATTGTCGGCCGATGAGATCCAGGAGTTCCGGACCGAATTCGGTATCAACAAGATAATGAATCAGATCGCGGTGAATCCGATGGTTAAGTACCTCGTATTACAGGACAAACAGGGTATAATCTCCGCCACGCCGAATGTCGAGACGATCAGCAGGATCGAAGACGATTCGGTTCTGGCCCGGGCAATGGAGCAGCGTAGCGTGGTGAGCAGGATCGAGAAATTCAATGACCGGAGTGTTCTTGAACTGGTCCGTCCTTTCATTGTAGAGGACGAACTGCTGGGCATATTCAGGATCGGCTTCAGTCTCGATAGTTACTACGGTCATGTGCGCAAAACTGAGGTCCAGCTTATTGTTCTATTCCTGATCCTTTTTGGCACGAGCTTCATCCTCTTTCTCCTGTTCATGAATTACCAGTCGTATGCCAGTATCAAGGAGTTGTTTCGCAGGACCCTGAGCGCGATAGAGGATGGTGTTCTGCTCCTTGACCGTCGGCATTCGATCAGCGCGGTGAATGATGCATTCTGCAATCTGTGCGCGACTGAATATGAACTGCTTGCGGGTAACGAGTACGGCAAGGTCTTTCCCGGGGACCCGTTCGATGTCAGCAAAGTAAGTGCCACGCGTAAGAAGATCGCTGATGAGAAGCGGCTGTTTGGCCGGGCCCTGCAATATGCTACTTATCCGGTATTTGACGAGAAACAGAAGATGTCCGGTGTCATTACGGTCCTGCATGATGTGACCAGAATCAGGGATTTCGAGAAAGAGCGTGAAGAGGCAGAGAGGCTTGTGTTCCTTGGCAATCTCGTGGCGAACTTTGCGCACGAGATGAAGAACCCCCTGAACGGGCTTTCGATCGGGACCCAGCGGTTGCTTAAGGAGTTCCCGTCCGCGGATGAGGAATACATGCGTATCGTGGAAAGTATCAAGAAAGAGATCGATGTGCTCAACAAGAGCGTGAATGATTTCCTGACCCTGGCAAGACCCCGGATGCGGAGCCCGGCACCGTTCAGCATTGCGCAGATCCTGAACGACGTGGAGCCCCTGATCGAACATGAGATCAGGGAATACGATGTGCAACTGCGCTGGAATATAGAAAGCGATGCCCGAATCGTCGGCAATGCGGACGACTTTCGCCGGGCGGTGTTGAACATCCTGCTTAATGCAATAGACGCGGTGCGTGCCGTTACCGGGCGCGCGCGCGAAGTGAGCGTGGATCTCGCGAGGACTCCGGATGGTGTCAGGATCAGCGTCGCCGATAACGGCACGGGAATGGACGAGCAGGAGAAGAATCGCGTATTCAGCCCGTATTTCTCAACGAAGAAGAGCGGGACCGGACTTGGTTTATACATCGCACAGAAGATAATCAAAGATCATGGCGGAGAGATCGATATCGTAAGCCGGAGGAACGAGGGCACGACCTTTGAGATCGCTCTCCGCACATAAGGGCATATTCTATGGGAGTTTGTTTTATCGACAATGACTGGCGGCGCGAGCTGAAAGAGAGCATCCGCACCGTGGAGCATCTGGAAAGGCATTTGAAGATCACCCGGCAGGAGAGAGATGATATTTCTGAGATCATCGAGAAGCACCCAATGCGCATCACGCATCATTATCTGTCCTTGATCGACCAGAGTGATCCGGATGACCCGCTTAGAAAGATGATCGTGCCGTCCGCCGACGAGCTCAACCCGCTCGGCCAGTACGACACGAGCGGCGAGCTTGCCAACACCAGAATGCCCGGCCTCCAGCACAAGTATGCGCAAACGGCGCTTATCCTTGCCACGAATCGATGCGCGACCTATTGCCGGTATTGTTTCCGGAAAAGGCTGGTCGGTCTCAAGACCGATGAGATCCTGCACCGTTTTCAAGACGCGGTCAGGTACATTGAGGCGCATGAGGAAATCACGAATGTCCTGATCAGCGGCGGTGATCCGATGACTCTTGCCACTGATGTCATTGAACATTTTCTGGAAAAATTATCGAAGATCGATCACCTGCGCTTCATCAGATTCGGCACGAAGGTCCCAGTCAGCCTGCCCGATAGGATCATGCAGGATCAGGAACTCCTGCACATTCTCAGGGAGTATACCCTGCACCATAAGACCATTGTGTTCGTGACACACATATGCCATCCGCACGAGTTAAGCAGGAAGACGGTTGCGGCGATCGCCGCGCTCAAGCGCGCTTCGATCGTGGTCAGCAACCAGGCCGTGCTTCTCAAGGGCGTGAACGACACGCCGGAGATCCTGGCCGCACTCCAAATGAGCCTGCTGAAGGTCGGGGTCCATCCTTACTACGTGTTTCAGTGCCGTCCGGTAAAGATGGCCAAACAGAAGTTTCAATTGCCCCTGTACCGTGGCCTGAGGGTGGTGGAAGATACGAAGGAGCTGCTGAGCGGCCCGAGCAAGTCCTTCCGGTATATCATGTCCCACCGCACCGGCAAGATCGAGATATTGGGTGTCTTGAACGGCTACATGTACTTCAAGTATCATCAGGCGAAAGATCCGGGTGATGCCAATAAATTCTTCAGACGCAGGCTGGACCGGACGAGCGGCTGGTTGGATGAAATGAACCAGACCTGATAGGATAAAGACAGGGAGTATTCTGCACTCGGGATCTCACCGATAAATGCGCGACTACTACCGTAACCATCTGCACAGCGATCTGCTGAAGCGCTGCTATGATCTTGCGCCGCCCCGCATCCGGCAGTATCTGGCCGCAGAGGTAGAGTACGTGGCCGAGAGGATACGTCCCGACTGTTCTGTTCTGGAGCTTGGCTGCGGGTACGGACGGGTTTTGCAGAGGCTCGCTATGAAAGCCGGTTTCACCGTAGGTATTGATACTTCACCAGTGAACATTGAATGCGCGGTGCGTTCGATCAAGGATGCTGTGAATTGTCACATGCTGCTGATGGATGCTGCGAACATAGGTTTTACGGACAGTACTTTTGACTGTGTCGTCTGTATTCAAAATGGCATTTCTGCTTTCCACGTTGACCGAAAGATATTGATCCGCGAGAGTGTCCGGGCCACAAAAGAATCGGGCGTCGTATTCTTCTCGAGTTATTCGCCCCGGATATGGCATGATCGGCTGAGATGGTTTGAATTGCAGAGTCGGGCTGGTGTGATCGGCGAGATCGATCAAGAGAAAACCCGCGATGGCACGATTGTGTGCAAGGATGGTTTCACGGCGACGACGGTCAGCCCGGAGGAGTTCAGAGGGTTGGTGGAAGGTATCCCGGCCGAACTGAGGATTGAAGAAGTAGATGGATCGAGCATGTTCTTCGTTCTTACCGTGCATGGGAAGCGACGGGAGCATCATCGTGTCCCTTGATTCTCCATGAATCTCGTTGTGACATTACTGCTCGCCTTGGGCCTTGCACTCGATGCCTTCGCGGTTTCGGTCTCGAGCGGACTCAGCGCGACACGCATACGCACGTCTGATGCGTTCAGGGTCGCGGCATTCTTCGGCGCTTTCCAGTCGGTAATGCCGGTCATTGGTTGGGCAACCGGGTCGACATTGGAACATGCGCTCAGCGACGTCGATCACTGGATCGCGTTCATCTTGCTGAGTGCCATCGGTATTCACATGATCTACGAGTCCGCAAAGCCGGAACGCAAACAGCGCAACTTTGATATCCTTCGCTGGCGCGTTCTGGTAATACTGTCCGTTGCAACGAGTGTCGATGCACTCATTGCGGGATTCAGCTTTGCGTTCATCGAGATCGACATTATGCAGACCGTGATCGCGATCGGATTGGTCACTTTCCTGCTGTCATTTGCAGGCTATCACATAGGCGGCGGCCTGGGACGTTTCTTCAGAAATAGGGTGCGGTTCCTGGGTGGTGTCATTCTCATCGCAATCGGTGTTAAGACGTTGCTCGATCACATGTTCTGAAACCCTGCGTGGGCTCATGCCATACATTGCCTTATTCAGGTGGGCACTCGAACCCACGGGCGTCTTTGCTCATTGACTTTGTGCTTTTCCCATGTAGAATATTCACGACAAAGGAGTCGCATGATCGGAAAGAGAGAAGCTAGGAGACTTGTTAATTTCGTTATCCGGCAATCAGCTGCAGACCAGGTGGAAGTCGCGATCTTGAATCATAAGCAGGCGCTTACCAGGTTCGCGAACAATTATATCCATCAAAACGTCAGCGAGTCGAATAGCAGCATAACGGTGAGGGTCGCTTTCGGGAAGAAACTGGGCATTGCTTCGACCAATTCGGTTGAGACAAAGAAGATCAAGGACACGGTCGAGTGGGCGGAAAAGATCGCTCATCTGCAGAAGGAGAACAAAGACTTCGTGTCGTTGCCGAAGGCGCGTCCTGGTAATAACCGCCGCCACAAGCTCCACGTGAAGCGGACCGAGGATTTCAGTGCCCGTGCCCGGGCAGAAGCAGTCAAGGAGATCATTGGCGTTGCCAGACGCAATGGCCTCAATTCATTCGGCTCGGTGTCCAACGGCACGGCCGAGATCTGTGTTGCCAATTCCCTGGGCACTTTTGCTTATTCAGTCTGTGACGATCTATACTGCAATATTGTCATGTCGGCCAGTGATTCGACAGGTTTCTCCCAGACGGGGACGCGCGATGCGGGCGCGGCTGATTTCAGGGGACTCGCGGAGAAGGCCGCCAATAAGGCACTGGTCTCCGCGCACCCGGTTGATCTGAAGCCGGGTAGGTACACGACGATATTCGAGCCGCTTGCCGCGAGCGAATTCCTGTCATTCATGGCGTATTACGCATTCAACGGAAAGATGTATCAGGAAGGCCGTTCGTTCCTTACACAGAAACTTGGTTCGAAGATCATAGATGAGCGGATCACGCTGATCGACGACCCTTACAACAGGATGGGTTTTGCTTTCCCGTTCGATTTTGAAGGCGTGCCCAAGAAGCGGCTCGTGCTCATCGAGAAAGGCACCGCGAAGAATGTGGTCTATGATTCGATGACTGCGCACAAGGAAAGAAGAAAATCCACCGGTCACTCGCTCGGCGCGCCCGGCTTCTTCGGCCCCGTGCCCCTGAACATCGTGATGAAACCCGGCCGGAAGAGTGTTGATCAAATGATCCGTGAAACTGAACGGGGGGTGCTGGTGACGCGTTTCCACTATACGAACGTGATCGACCCGCACAAATTGGTCTTTACCGGTATGACAAGGGACGGCACGTTCCTGATTGAGGATGGAAAGATAACTAAAGGCGTGAAGAATCTCCGCTTCACCGAGAACATCATCGAGGTGCTGAACCGGCTTGAGGATATATCCGCCAAGCAGGAATTAGTGGCCGATGACCCCGGTTACGGCGCACGGTTCGCGACGGGTACCGTCGTGCCCGCGATCAAGGTGCGCGACTTTCATTTCACAAGCGCTACCGAATTCTGAGCGGGCGCGCGGTTGCGGGATGTGAGGCGGTGCATTGATTGACTATTTGATTCTGCTCAGGCCCCGGCAATGGCTGAAGAATGTTTTCATCTTCGCCGGTCTCATCTTCAGCCGGCATTTCCTCGATCCCGGGAGCATCGTTGACAGCGCGCTTGCATTCATCATATTTTCCTTGCTGAGCAGCGGTGGATATATATTCAACGATATTATCGACCGCAAAGATGACATCGCCCACCCCTCCAAATCAAAGAGACCAATTGCCGCGGGCACGATACGGCCGGCAAGGGCAGCCGTCATTGCCGCGGTGCTTATTGTTTGCTCGCTCGTTGCCGCATTCCTGCTTGAACGGAGTTTCTTCCATGTCTGTGTGGTGTACGCCGTGTGCATGGTTCTTTATTCAACGGCGATCAAGCATATCGTGCTTCTCGATGTTATGTTTGTTGCCTTTGGCTATGTGCTGCGGGCCATCGCCGGTGCCTTTGTGATAGGAGTGGAAATATCATCGTGGTTGCTGATCTGCACGCTGCTGATCGCGCTCTTTCTTGCCGTAGCAAAACGGCGGACCGAACTCTTGATCCTCGGCGGGAACGCGGCAGGGCACCGCAGGATCCTGGCAGATTATTCCTTGCCCTTGTTGGATCAGATGATCGCGATCGTCACCGCATCCTGCATAGTCGCTTATTGCCTCTATACGCTTGCGCCCGAGACGGTTGCCAAGTTCGGCACGAAGAACCTCGTATTCACCGTTCCGTTCGTCATCTACGGTCTGTTCCGGTATCTGTACATAACCTATCAGGAGCGGCACGCCGGTAGCCCGGAACGCGTTTTGTTCCGGGATCTGCCTTTGCAGGCATGTCTCCTCGGCTGGATCCTGGCGTGTGTTTTGATACTGATTACGGCCTGAACGTGGTTCGGCCCTTGCTGCTAGTTGGTCGAGTTCTTGATGATGACGATCTTCTCCATTGTACTTTCTCGCCCGCTCCGTCCTGACAGATAATAGATACCCTCAGCAACAGCGCGGTTCTGCTCGTCCACGCACGGCCAGACTACTGAGCCGGCTGGATTATTGAACCTCTTCACCAGTCTCCCGCAGGTGTCGTATATGTCCAGAGAGGCGATCTCAGGATGGAGTTGAATGACCACGCTATTGCGGCCCGGGTTCGGGCTCACTTCGATTTTTTTTTGGCTTTCTGAGACCGGGTCTTCACCACCCATTCGGGTCATCATGACGTTCAACTCGGTCATTTGTTCCTGGGTGACTTCGATGCCATCGAAGGTTATCGGCACGTAGCCGTGTTTGCGCATCTCGAGGTTATATGTGCCCGGCTTCAGGATTCGCAAGAAACGTCCATACCCTACGTTGCTTCTCCGGGGAGGCAGGGTCGGATCGTAATAACCCTGGACTATCACCTCGGCGCTCAATGGTTCGCCGGTCAGGGAATCGTAGATGCATCCGGTTATTCCGCTCTGCTCAACCCGTTCCAGAAGATAGTACGCGCCGGCCAGGTTTCGCTGGCAGATATCGTCGACCATCCAGCCGGGTTGGATCGTGGTCGTGCTCACCTCGACGCAGAAGGTGAATGTTCCGCAGATGCCGTAGAACCAGTTGCGGGCGTTTCCTTGGAGTCCCTGGCCGGGCAGGGCTGTGTAATAACCTACGCCAGAATCTTTGAGTATCCTTTTGGAGAGCGAATCAGCCACCGTGCGGATGAAGGGATAATCGGCCGAATATCCGCCAGACCAGTGCCAGGGGTAGTAGATGACCTCGGTGAGTCCGTACCGCGCCGAGTGGTAGGTTATGCAGAATGCGAAATTCTGGCTGAGCGCCAGGTCCCGCATCGCCCGGTTCTCGTTTTCGGAGAAGGCGTAGGGTCCCCTGTAGAATTCGTCTGACGGGTCGGAACTGCCGCCCCGGCTCCAGTAGAAATCATAATTGCGGTTGAGATCCACTCCGTCGTAGTCCAGGTCAAAGACGCCGTTGTTGTTATTATCCCGCTTATTCTTGCGCCATATAGTATCCATGTGCGACATCACCACGCCGTGCCCCTCAGGATTCATCAGGGGGACAAACCATAGCTCCCGATTGTCAACCCAGTACGTAATCGCGGAATCGATGCCGTACTTGCTTATCAAGTCAGAGATCATGTACATGCAGATCTCAACGCCGAGGAGTTCCTCGGCATGATGCCCGCCGATATAGAGCACTGACGGTTCGTCTTCATCGAACATCACATTATCCGATATCTTCAAGGCGAAGATCGGCAATGAGTCGAGTGTTGAATAACCGATCGTGTCGAGCTTGGTGATCGCCGGATAGTGATTGGCGATCGAATCGAGTTCATGCGCGATCTCGTCCTGTGTGTGGTAACGGGGATCGATCGAAAACAGAAAAAGCAGGAGCATCATTTGACCAGTATCACCTTGGTCTTTTCGACCTTGCCGGCATACTCGAGGTTGACAAAGTACACACCATTGGGCAGGTGCCGGCCGCGGTCGTCGGTGCCGTCCCACACCACCTGCATAGCGCATGGGGCATGGAGCATGGTGTGATCCATGTGTCTGACCAATCGTCCGGTGGCATCAAAGATGCGCAGCTCTATGCGCTCTGCGCTATGCTCTATGCCAAAATTGATGTTCGTCAATTTTGTGAAAGGATTGGGGTGAGCGGACAGGGTGATGGCCGGCGTAACGGCGGTCTTGTGTTCGGCCACGCCCGGGAAGCCGTACAGATAGAGCGTGAAGTAATCGGACTTTTCGTACGCGCCCTGGTTGCTGCTCAAGTGAAGAACGAAACCGATCGTCGTGTCGGTCGCAGTCGGGCTGATCTCGACCAGGAACGGGTCGCTTTCGTTCCCGGCGGTCGCTCCAGCGGGTATCGAACCGAGGTCTGCGGTGCTGTCCGTGATCGCCGCATCCGGACTGCCGGTCCGCAACGTCGCGATCACATTGCTGGCGCCGGCATTGCCGCCGTTATTGATCTGCACATACACCTCTATGGTTTCTCCGGGCTCGATCATGCCGTTATTGTTACCGGTGTTCGAATCGTCGAACGAGTAATTGACCGTGTGCAGCCATATGCCGACCGGGACTTTTGTCGTGATCAATATGGCGCGGCCGTTGGCCAGCGGCGCTGCGTTCGGATGATAATTGTTATTATACACGTACTGCAGGCCGACGGTTTGCGTGTGGTCTTCGATCCCGACCGTGTTGCCGGTGGCGTTCATGACCGTGTCATAGAGGAAAAGGATCTCACCGTCGCCCGTAGGCGTCGTGTAGTATTGCGGGTCCAGGAGCTGGACCTGGAATGTCTGCCGTTGACTCGTTACGTCGTAATATCCCACGCTCCTGAATTCCAGTATCCAGCGGTTGTTCGCCACGTCGTGCGCGTAGTAGATGTTCCCGGTCCCGGTCGGCTCAGGCCTCGGATCGAGATCATCCCAGAAAGGCGCGATCAAACGTCTCGGCCCGGCCGGCGAGGGAATCGGGCCGTTGTCGCCGAACCGGTACGTCGATGCGCCCATCTCCAGAAAGCCATTCGAGCACAGGCCGACCGTGTTGTAGCTGATGCCGTAGAAAGGGAAGACGAATGGCAGGGGGTAGGTGACCGTGTCCGCATCCTCATTGGTGATCTCAACTACTATATCCATTGCGCCGCCGTACCAGTTGAATGCCGGCGCGTAACCGGTCAGGGTATCCGTATCATCGTACATGTAGTAGCCGTACGCATCCGGGCCGACGTACGCACCCGAAGACGTATTGCTGATGACCATCGAAAAGACACCGGTCCATTCGTTGTTTCCGGCATCTTCCATGACAAGCGTGAAACCCGCGATGTGGTTATCCGGGCACATGTTCGAAATGGCAATGACGTACGGACTGATATTGGCGGCTGAGTCCTGCGGCGGAATATTGCCGAAATACGAAAGACTGTCGATGATCGACACGAAGGTGTCGTTCGAGGTCAGTATCGCCTGGACGCCGGTCGCGGTGATGACGCCGATGTTGCGGATCATCGCCGTGAGCAGGATCGTCTCACCGTTCTCGGGCGTGCCGTTGTTGTTCCCCAGTGAATCGCTTATCGTGTGGCTCTGGTACTGGAGGTAAGCACTGGTGCCGACGATCTCCATCGTTCCCTCGTGAGGGTAGAGATTTCTGCCCGTCACCGTAACGCTTATCTGTCCGGGATGGAGATAGCCGAGCTGGAATACTATCTGGCCGTTGCTGTCGGTGAAGCCGTACGCGTAGACCGTCGTGTCGAGGACGATGCACACCTGGGCCGATTCGACCGGTATGTTATTATTGATGGTTACGGTCACGAGGACCGAGTCGGCGTCGGTGGGTAGCGAGGGCACATGCTCCACATTTATCTGCTTGGGCGTTGCGGTCCAGATGTTCATTTCAGGATCACCGAGCGTCGCGAACCCCTTGTAGTCGTACGCATCGCTGTACAGGTTGTACAAATTCAATCTCCCCGCTTCACACGCTTCACCAAAAGTTCTTTTTCTATCGGTAAAGATACCGGTGAAGAAGCCTCTTGATACTGCGCTCCGTATGTGAGCGACGCCGCTTCGGGTTGTCGTTGTTGCAAAATAGCCGGCGCCGCCGCGCGGACTCGTGGGCGTGCCGGTCAAGAGCCAGCGCTCGGCGGTTGCCGGTGTCGAGCCGCTGCCGATGGTCGAGCAGGTTATCGAGAGCACGATCGGCAGCATGCTGCCATTGGCCGTCGCATCCGGGCTGACATCGAATGGTGACCACCAGTTGCCGACGCCCTGGCCCCGGAACTGGACGAACCCGACACCGCTGTTAACCGATTGGTAAACACTGTTAGTGTTATGGCCAAGCAGTCTTGACAATGTATCCATTCGGTTGTATTCATGCGCCAGCATCAGGCCGTATGCATGCCTGGAATCCCCCCAGTAGATATAGTCGTCAGTGCCCGGGTTGGGTGGATATGCATAACTGTCCTCGCGCACGATTAGACACGCGTTGCGCATCCATAGTGAATCGGTCATGTACGGCGTACGCTCGTATAGAAGAATCTTGTTGATCACGGTCTGCGCTTCATCGCTGTTGTGCACGGTCAGCCGGCCGGCCAGGATTTCGTTGAAGATATCGCCGTCCATGTTCATGTAGGGGTTGTCCGAGTATGGAGACGACTGTCCCCAGGGCAGCAGGTTCGGGGCGCCCACGAGCAGGAGGTATTCGGGCTGCACGGTCCAGGTATTGTAGGCATTGACGATGTAATCCCTGATCTGCGTGGAACTCGAACCAGTCTCCGAGAGTTTGGCGATCTTCGTCTGCATGCCCTTCTTGTGTTTCCACTCGGCAAGGGACTTGACGTCGTTGTAGAAATTGTCATGGGTGATGATCAGGTACCGGGCACCGTCCGGGACCTGCGCGCTTAGCAAGACCGGCAAAATCAAAAACATGAACCTTTTCATGCTTGTCTCCTTTGTATCTGGTGGATGTCAGACACTTCCTATGGCTTTAATTATAATCTGATTATGCGACGAGTCAATAGACCGGTGCGGGGCAGCAGCGGCGGCTACCGGAGCAGGATCGTCTTGATCGTTCGGACGATATCCGGCGCCTGCAGCCGTATGAAATAGACCCCCTGCGGCACGAACCGGCCGCGTTCGTCAGTGCCGTCCCACAACACCTGCATAGCGCATGGAGCATGGAGCATAGCGTGATGTAAGTCTTTGACCAGTCGGCCGGTCGCATCGTAGATGCGCAGCTCTATGCGCTCTGCGCCATGCTCTATGCTGAAATTGACGTTCGTCAATTTCGAAAAGGGATTGGGGCTTGCGGTGAGCGCGATGCCGGTCGGAACACCGGTATCGTGCTCTTCAACACCCACGTGCTGCCAGTTCTGTCCACCGTCTGTGGTGAGCAGGATATAGTTGTAGCCGCATGCCAGTCCGTGCAGGTGGTTTCTGAAGTCAACATCGAAAAGCGTGCTATCGGCCGGGCTGGTCTGGATGGTCCAGGTATTACCGGCGTTCGTTGTATGGATGATGGTGCCGGATTTGCCGACTGCCCATCCTTCCTGCTCTACGAAATCAACGGCCCGGAGATAATAAGCGCCGGCTGGTGGGGTTATTGGATTCCAGGTCGCGCCGCCGTCCGTGGTCTTCCATATGATCGGTTCATACGTGCCATCATAACCGCCGACCACGATCCCCTCGAAGACATTGAACATGTGGATATCGAAGAAATCTTCGTAACCGGGAGCGCGGTACCCGTTGAGCGTGTCCCAGGTGATCCCGCCGTCGTAGGTCCGGACGATATAGCCCTGCCCGGTTTCGATTGAATCGGGCCAGCCCGCGCAGATCCAGCTGTCCCACTGGTTCACGATCGATACGCCGTAGTACTCGGCCTGAAACCAGTCGGTGAATACCTGTTCCCAGTAATTACCGCCGTCGGTAGTGCGTGCCAGTGCACCGTTCCCGCCGACCGACAGGCCGTAGTACTCGTTGGAGAACTCGATCCGGGTGCCGTACTTGGAAAATCCGGCGTACTGCCGGTGCCAGTGGCTGCCGCCGTCAGCAGTATGCAGTATTTCCGCGGTGTGAAGTTCGTGCAAACCGGTGGTCCATGCCTTCATGCCGTCGTAACACGTAACATCCCACAACTTACGACCGATAGTGTCGGGCGGTACCTGCTGCGGCGTCCATGTCACGCCGCCGTCGGTCGTGTGCAGGATCAGCGCCGTGTCAAGACTGACGACCCAGCCGTTCAATCCGTCCGGCGCCAGCGCGCAGCCGTGGTAGTTTGTGGCAAATGCCGCCGAAGAGAACGCAATAAATATCAACAAACCTTTCATGATGCCCCCTTGATGACCGCAACACAGTACTCATTACCATGCTGCAGTTGATCTTAATGACCATTTCAATCTACGAGGACCACTTTCCTGGTGCTACAATGGTGTTCTGATTTCAAGACTACGAAATATATGCCGGCCGGAACTCGTCTGCCGGTATTGTCCGTGCCGTCCCACACTACCTGCATAGCGCATGGGGCATGGGGCATAGCGCAGTGAAAGTGTTTCACCAGACGGCCGGCTGCATTATAGATATCTAACCCTATGCTCTTTGCGCTCTGCTCTATGCTGAAATTGATACTGACCAATTTCGAAGAGGGATTGGGCGATACCTGCAGTGAAATTCCGGCAACGGGGGTCGTGTTGAATTCGGCTACGCCCGTGAATGTGTCCGGCGGGCTGGTCGTGAATTTTATCGCGCGGCCGTTTGCCAGGGGCGCCGCAGCCGGCGGGTACGTGTTCGCATAAGTGTATTCGATGCCGGTCGTGTGGCCGTAGTTCTCAATGCCGACGGTTGCGTAGTTGTGCCAGACGTCGTCGTTCGTGATCTCGAGGTACTGGAACAGGATCTCGCCATCGCCGGTCAGAGTCGGATAGTACTGCGGATCGTAAAGCACGACCTGGAATGTCTGAAGCTCAGCCGGGGTCGGATTTGTTGGATCATGAATGTGCTGGACCCGCGACCATTCGATAACGAAGCGGTGGTTTGCGGCATCATGCCAGTAACAGACATTGCCGCTCGAATCCGTGATATTGGGGCTCAGGTCGTCCCAGAACGGCGCGATCAACAGGGGCGGTCCGCCAGCGGCCGGTATGCGCCAGTTGTACATGTCGGCGATCGTGGTTGAATCCATGGCCATATAGCCGTTCGAGCAGATCGAGACGCGGTTGTACCAGTTGCCGTAGAATTTGAAATTGAAAGGCAGCCCGACGGTCTTGGTCTCGTCATGCCCGAGGCTGATCGTGTCCCCGGGTCCGCCGTGCGCCGGGTCGATCTCGATCCAGTCAAATACCGGGGTCTCGAGATATCCCGCGTCCGTGTCGTCATAGGCATAATATCCGTACGCATCAGGTCCGAGGGGTATGCTTGAATCGACGATGCCGAGGGTAAGCCGGAACCCGGTTGTGTCGACCAGTCCATTGTCACCGGTCAGGATCAGGGAGAAGCGAACGATAGTGCCTGGTGTCAGCTGCGGGTGGGCTGACAGAGTGAAATAATTTGAACTGTTCGTTGCTGACCCGCCTACCGCGACATTGCCGAAATAACCAGTGGAGTCGGTTACGGTCAACCCGCTATTTGCTGAACGGAGGACCCCCCAGACATTGCCTGCCGCGAGCCCGCCGGTGTTCTTTACCGAAACGAGCAGGTCGCGCGTTTCGCCCGGTTCGAGGATGCCGTTGGCGTCCTGCACCTGATGGGCCTCATAGATAAGTTCGGCGTCCTTGACCGGCACCCAGAGCGTTCCTGACCAGTTACCCTGTCCCGACGTGATATTGAGGTCGAATTCAAGCATTTCATTGTGCTGCGCATTCGTCGAAACATTGAAGATGAACGGCGTAGCGGCCGCCGTGGCGCCGGGGTTAATATTTCCATAAGACTTGATCGAATCAGTGATCGTCACATTGGCGTTATCGATCGACAGGCGCGCAGTAACATTGGTCGCCGTGGTCGAAGTGCCATAGTTCTTGAGCGTCACACCGAATTCGATCGTCTCGCCCGGGTTGACTTCGCCATTGTTGTTGCCGGACGGGTCATTGACCGCATGGGAATGGTGACCGACAAAAACGGCCGAACTCGTGGCCATGGCGTATCCGCGATAGGGTTTGAAATTGTGCTTGGTTACGGTCACGAACATCGTGTCCTGGGTCGACGTCGCGAAGTTGAATTCAATATTGCCGGAAGCGTCCGTGTACCCGACTTCCTTGACTTCACTTACCTTGTAGAGACTGACCATCGCTCCGCTAACCGGTTGCGACGCGCTGTTTGCAATATGCACCGAGAATGAATTGGTGCCGGCCGGCATCGATGATGCATGAGTTGCGATGAATGAATCGGGTACGCCGGTCCAGAGCTCCAGCGACGGATCGCCGAGCAGATTGTAGGTGTGGAAGTAGAACGAACTGCCCGACAACCATGTCGTATCACCGGGGAAGTTCGCGTACACTTCCATTTTGCCGCGATACAGCGCCGCGGCTATGCTGTGAATGTCTTCGTTGCAGATCGCCCAGTAGATCCCGTAGTCCAAACAGTTGTTCCACCGGCTCGATGTTGATGTTGCGGATGCACCGATAAATGCGACTGCGCCTCGGGGTGTGACCGGATTTCCGGCCACCAACCAGTTCTTGCCGAAGCACGCGTTATTGGTGAAATTGCCGGTCATGCAGGTTATGCTCGTAACTACCGGCAATTTCCATCCATTTTCGAGCACCAGTACATCACTATTTATGAAATAGGGGAAAGGCCATCCTCCCCATAGGCCTTGACCAGCGCGGTAATTCACGAATAGTGCACCCTGATTTACGGAGTTTGCGATCTCCGAAGCGGGCATCGGAAAGAACACCGTGTCCACATTCGTAATACCCTTTGAAATCAGTTTGTCCCGCACGAATCGTTTCGTGGGCAGAGGCGTTGTCATGTTCGCCGGCTCGTTTGCGCCGACCATGAGCGAGCGCGTGTACCATGATGTGCCAGCCGCAAACGGGTTTGTTTCGTAGCCGATAATCTTGGCGACCATGGTTGCCAGCTCCAGTTCGTTGGCTGCGGGCAGCCGGCCGATGAGGAGTTCGCTGAGAAAATCGTCACCCTGGATCAGGGTGTAGGGATGGTCCGTCGCGCCCGGCGGCGTGATGTTCGCGGCGGCCGGGATATCGTTACCCGCAAGCAGGACGTACTCGGGTCGGGGCGACCAGGTGCTGTAAGCGCCTGCGATATAGTTCCTGATCTGGACGGCCGTGCTGCCGGTTTGTGACAGTGTTCTGATCTCGACATGCCAGCCCTTCTTTTCTTTCCACCTTGCCAGGGGTTGGATCGTGCTGAGGTAGGCCTCGGGTGTGATAATGAGATAGCCCATGGGTTTGCCGTTACCGGTCTGGCGAAAATTGAGGATCAGCGACCTGAATACAGAACTCATGGACGGGCTGAGCTGAGGCTGCCGCGGGCTTGGGATGAAATCCAGCCGCACCTCAGCAGTTTTTACATAACGCTTGACCTGGTTATTGACATAAGAAGGCTGAATGGTAACAGGGTAGAGTGTGACATCTCCGAAGGGGACCGGATCCCCGATCATTACCGGCCCGGTATCGGGCGATCCCTCCGCGTCGGTCGAAGAGTCGATCTGTGCTGCGGTATATTCATAAGTGGGCATTTTTTCCGAAATGATGAATCTCGTGATCGGGACCTGCTCGCTCTGTCTGAAATCGGAGAATTCCAGGCGAAAAGAAAGCATCGATGGCGTGCTTGCTATGATCTGGATCTCATCCTGGACCGCGGCGCTGATGAGGAGCATTGCTAACAGAATCATTGCTCCTCCACGATTATCACGAGTCCCATATCGCGATCCGCGATATAGACCGTATCGTTGCGCACGTAGACGCCGTTTGCGTAGGGGGTCGTTATTCTGCCGTACAATTCAGGATCTGCCGGGTCAGTGACGTCGATCACCTGCAGCCCACCTTCACCGTCAGCCACGTAGGCGAGGTTGCCCGATACGTGGACGCCATTCGCGTACCTGGGCGTATCATACTGGCCCACAAGAACAGGATGGTCGATATTCGATACATCGATGATAATGAGTCCGGCGCGGCCGTCTGCCACGTAAGCATAGTCGCCGGTGACAAAGACATTCCGCGCATTGGACGGCGTGTCGATCCAGCCGGCCAGGGCCGTGCTGTCTGGTCTCGAAAGGTCAACCAACTGGAGCCCCATCTGCTCGCACGCCAGGTATGCCATCTGACCTGCCATGAACACATGGCGGACATTACCCGGGGTCGAAAACCGGCGGGCAAAAGACGGATATTGAGGATATGAATACACATCCTCGATAATGAACCAGTAGCTTGCTGCAATGTAGACATACATTGTATCGGCCGGCGGAGCCGCAACGTCGTATCCGTATATCGATGGATCCTGCCCGACAAATAGCGGGTTTGCCGGGTCGCTGACGTTCAGGATCACGAGGCCGCCGCTCGTCGACGAGGCGAGGGCGAGAAAGGCGAAGGTGTCCCGCACGGCAACGCCGCCGACATCGCGGTCGGGTTCATAGCTGCCGACGATAAACGCCGAATCCGGGTCGTTGATATCGACGATCTGCAACCCGCCCTGTCCATTTGCCACGTAGGCCAGACCGCCCGCGAGCTCGACTTTCTTGGCATAACCTGGAAGCGGGCACCCCCCGATTATAACGAAGTTCGTTTCCGGCTCCGTGACCTCAGGCCGGCCGCAGAAAGACAAGACAAGGAAAACTAATCCAAAGTATTTCAAATATCCCACATAACCCCCTAATGATAGAATTGCAGACCTGCTCCTGCTTGGTACTTATTATAGTCTTTTATCTCAGCAATGGGCGGGAATACATCGGAATGAGATTTCCTCCACTGATACGTGAAGAAGAACTTTAACCTCACGCCGGTAAGGATGCGCGATTGGCTGCTGATGCTGATCCGATGCCGGTGGTCGCGGCGTCCGAAATGGAGAATATCGTCGGTGTCTGATGAAGTGTAGTAACGCATGCCATACCCGTACGAGCATCGCAGTATCGTAGGTGTGATAATGACGGTCTGTAACCTGAGATTGCCGTTCAGCGAATGCTGGTAGAATGAACCGTCAGGTGTCAGTACAGTATCGATCATCGCCGCACCGGCAGAGTCGCTCCTCGAAATCCGGTATGTGTAACCGAATTCGAGATCCAGGTACCTTGACAGTTTCTTCGCGATACCCAGGTCTATCACATGACCCCGGGCATCGTATCTGTTGAATTCTTTGATGTAGTCATCCCATCTGTGGCCGTAAACGGCGCTTATCGTGACATCATTTGCAGTCGTATACGACAATTTCCCGGATACCGTGTGGTATGCCGCCTCGCAGTCAATATAATCAGTGGCCGTTCCCTGGGGGTTCCGGTAGTACCGTATGAGGTAGCCCGGGATCATCTGGTAGGAGACTTTAATCGAAGACCGGCCGAGCGATTGGCGCAGTCCGAAGGTGTACCTCTGGAAATTCTTCTGGTTATTCACGAGGTAATTGTTGCTGCTCACGTCGAAATTGAAGGTCGTCGTGCGCCGGCCGAAGAACCGGTTTCGCAGCAGAAGTTGGAAATCGACCGAGGTCACCAGATCATCGTATGTTTCGAAGGGGAAGCGGTACGGACGCACCCCGTTCAGGAAGTCGTCAATATACGGCTGCGAATACGCGTAGATATTGTTATCGTACCCGAAATCGATATCAGTTTCATACGAGTAATCCCAGACGGCTATGAGAAGGAGGAATATCATCGTGATTCGACCAGGAATCGCAATGCAGCGCTTTCGGCCACGGTGCCGGTTAGAGTGAATCTCAGTACATGCGTTCCTTCCTTCAGGTTCATATGGAAACTGCGTGCGTTCGACGGTACGATATTCCTTCTATCCTTGTAAGTTATTATCTGCGATTTGTAGCCCTTGAGAGCGAATTTCTCGGTCGTGCCGCCGTCTTCGACAAGGATCGTGTAGTTCTGGTCACCGATCATCCTTTCGTCATAGTTGAGCCTGGAGATCACACGGAGGCGGGCTGGTCCGTTGATGCGCAGGGTGATTTCCTCGTTCTTCTTGAGTTCGTAGTACTTCAGTATCCTCTCTTCTTCTACGGCTTCGATCGTTGCGTTATACTCGGTGGCGTGTACCTCGGTCCATTTCTTAGGCGATTCGTAGGCGAATTTCACGAGGATCGTGTCATTCGGTGAAGACCAGTGTGTGAGCCGGTAATGGTTCGACCCTTCGGGTACCTCGATGTAGAAAGTGCGCCATTTACTTATCGTTCTGCCCTTATTGTCCTTGGAAACAACGGACTCTTCGGACTCGAGGGTGATGATGCTTTCATCGCGCTTGTTCTCCTGCAGTATCAACTTGTAGATCTGGCTTCCCAGGTTGCCCTTGGGCCAGATGATCCGCGTATAAACCCGCAGATAGGTCGGTCCTTCGACCGAGAACGAAACCGGTTCGTTCTTCGTCAAGAGCAGATACTCGTCGGTCTGTTTCGTGACGATCTCGATCTCCATTTTCTTCGCGGGCTGTATTTCTTTCAGTTGTGAGACAAGACACAGTGCGATCATTAGATTAATCATTCTTGCTCCCTTTCAAATAGTGGTCAATATCGAACCGCAATACTACAAAAAGGATGGCAACGATTATCAGGGCGGCGATGACCGCCATGGTCACCGAGTATTTGTATTCATTGTAAATTCGTCCCTCTCCCGGTACGGGTAGTGGTATTGGAGCGACCGGCAGATCGTTCTCCCGCGCGAATTGCACGATGTCGACCAAGTTGATCACGGGGACCCCACTCTTCGAGAACAATGCAACGAGCCCAGGTCCGCTCTTCACAATATGGGGCCGGATGAGACCGTTGCCTGCTTCTGTCCCGACGAGTGCGGACGTTATATCACCGGCATTGACGAACGCTTTGATTCTGCCGCCAGCGGTGTAGAGGTCGATCTTCTTAGCGATCATTTCATCGAGGTTTGCCGCATTGAGCATTGGCACATTGTTCCTCGAAGCCGCGCCTATGATCAGTTCGCGTCCAGCCGGGCTCAATCCCCGTCCGATGCCATCCTCGCCGCCCATTGAGGCGGCGGCGGAATTGCTTCTGAATATTCCCCGGTCCATGAGCATGGTTTCCATGTCGAGGTATGTGAACTCGGGAAAATTCGCTCCCCACATCGAGGAACCGACCGAGGTGATGATGACCGGTTCGAGTTCCAATGCCTGGACGGCGCTGATCACGCTTATGTTGAGCGCCGGGAAGGAACCGGTCAGAAGCACGGCCACGGAGTCGTTCTTTCGGAGGCCGATTTGTTTCAGCAGATGCACGACCGATGCGGCGAAGTTGGGATTGGTCGAGGTCAGTTTTGGGTCGAGGTCGCCACGCGCCGTGGTGATCGGCGAATACTGGATGCCGATCAGGCCGGTTTCGTTGGGATCATTTATCCGGTCGATCAGTATACCCATTTCATTTACGGTTTGTTTAACCGCACTGAACGCACTCTGCGCGGTCAGCGCCGCGGCCATTTTCTCTGTGTAGTATTTCGACCGAACCCTCGTTTTTGAATTCAGGACCACGGTCATTAGCATGATGGTGACCACGGTTGCGATCGACAATGAGAGGATAGATATCTTGCCTTCGCGTCTCTTCATGGCAGCACGATCCCGTTGTGGATGATGATGATGATCAAACGGACGAGGCTTGAAACGATGATCATTGCCGCAATGGTCGGTAGTATTCCCTGGCGTGCGATCCAGTATGCGATCAGCCCGGGGATCACGAAGCCGACGGTCTGGATATTAAGGCTGAGGTCGTTCATGGTCAGTGTGGGGGAGATGCGCGTCAGATAGGCGATCAGGTAACCCATCAGTATCGATATGATCAACAGTCTCCGGCCATAAATGATGATGTAAGACGACAGCACCTTGATGATCAGATAGGTCACCAGACCGGCAAGGACCGTAGCGATGACCTGGACCGGGTGGTGCAGGACAAGAGCGATATAACCCGGCACGACAATGCCGCCGGCGGCAAGCCCTATCGTCTCTGTAAGGATGAGACTCAGGAACATACCGATGCCGACCGCTTCAATGAGTAGCATCGAATCCTCTCTTTGTCAGGAACTGCTCCATTAATTCTTCTCCGTAACCGACCGTATTGCCCATCGCGAATATCAGGCTCTCATCCGCCACGCGACTGGCGGCAATACTGACTGCTTCAACCGGGTCCTTATCCCCGAGGTCGAGGATCTTCCTCCGGTCGACGATCCGCCTGAGTTTTCTTGCCAGCACGCCGGTCGCGCGGCCCGTAAGGATGTACCGGTCGCCCTGCAGCCGGTCGCGAATCAGATCGGCCATCTGGAACGACCGGTCGATACGGTCGTCACGGCAGTTAATCAGGATGTTCAGTTCAGAAAAATTCTTGTCTATCATCTGCCATATCACAAAGGTTGAATCCGGGTCGTTCGCGGCCATGGCATTGACTATCGTAACCCTTTTATCCCCCAGACGTACGCTGTGCCGCCGGAGCACGCCCGGGTCCGGGGTCGCATTCCGCATCGCGTTCAGGGCATCCTTATCGCCCACTCCGTGATACCGGCAGACTTCGAGTGCGAGGGCGACATTCGCCTTGTGCTCGATATAAGGGAATCCGTTGATCTGGAGATCAGTGATCTCTTTCTCATTCGATACTCTCACGCGTCCGCCTTTTGTCCGTATGACCAAGCCGTGGTCCCTCACTATGCTCTCGTCACCAAGGAATAGCATGGCATTTTGCGGTATAGAATTCAGGAGATACCGGCCGACGTCTTTGACCGACGGTCCCATTACATCGAGGTGGTCGGCGCGGACATTCGTGATGACCACGACACTGGGCTTGACGATTCCTGCGGCTTCGGAATATTGCAGGTCCGGCCGCAGCGCCATGCACTCCAGCACGATCGCTTCAGGTTTCTCGGCTACTGCCTTTTTGAATATCTCGACCTGCTCCCGGATGTTCGCCATGCCGAGGCGCGTTACGGGTTGTTCACTCCGGTTGTCAGTGATATAACTTGCTTTGGTACCGGTTGTCTTGGCAATGACCCTCTTGCCGCCGCCTCTCAGTCCGGCCGCGATCAAACGGGTGACCGATGATTTGCCGCGGCTTCCATTGACCCAGATGCGGATCGGGATCGACTTGACTCTTTTCTCGTGGTTTACCTTCTCAATCCTGAGAAAGAGCACATAGAGCCCTATTAAGATTGACACCGCATAGATGCTCAGAAACATATCATCTTCAGTATACCGAATTGGACGGCAGATGTCAATACTCACCCACATTCCTTATGGGACACGGAGGCCTGACTGAAAAATCACAAATCCCAAATTCTAAATCCTGAACAAATTCAAATTCCTAATGACAAAATCCCGCACATTGTGAAGGTAGGGCAAAGCTTTCAGCGTGAAAGCTCCGAGGCTCCGTTGCGTCGTTTCTCCGGGGCTCATGTTGGGTATCCAGTATCTAGAATCCAGAGTATAGTATCAAGATAGTGTAAACAAAAAGTGTGCTTTTGTGTCTAAATTTCGTATGAGATTCGATAAATTTACCCAAAAGGCACAGGAGGCACTGGCCGCGGCTCAGGAGATCCTCGATGAGTACAATCATCAGGAACTCGATATGGAACATGTCTTTCTTGCCCTGCTCAGGCAGGAAGACGGTCTGGTGCCCAAGATACTCCAGCGTCTCGATGTCATGCCTGACGCGATGATGCGCCGGCTCCAGGGTTCGCTCGACGTGCGGCCCAAGGTGTACGGCGGGGCAACCGCGCAGATGTACATCACCCCGAGAACGAAGAAACTGCTTGCCCTGGCGCGGGCCGAAGCCGAGAGGATGAAGGACGAATATGTCGGTTCCGAGCACATCCTCCTTGCCATCTCCGAAGAACGCGAAGGCGAGACCGGCAAGGTATTGAGAGAGTTCGGGTTGACCAAAGAGAAGATCTACCAGGCATTGCAGGCGATGCGCGGGTCACAGCGGGTGACTGATCAGGACGCTGAGAGTAAGTACATGGCTCTGGAGCGTTTTGCCCGGGATATCACGGCCCTGGCAAAGCAGGGCAAGCTGGACCCGGTGATCGGCCGCGACAACGAGATCCGGCGCGTGATCCAGGTCTTGTCCCGTAGAACGAAGAACAACCCGGTATTGATCGGCGACGCCGGCGTCGGCAAGACCGCCATTATTGAAGGCCTGGCTCAGATGATCGCCGACAAGAACGTGCCCGAGATACTGAAGGATAAGCGGATACTCGCCCTGGACATGGGCAACCTCGTTGCCGGCTCCAAATACCGCGGTGAGTTCGAGGAACGGCTTAAATCGGTCATGGATGAGATCAGGAAGGGTAAAGGCGAGATAATACTTTTCATTGACGAGCTCCACACGATCGTGGGCGCCGGCGCGGCCGAGGGTGCCATCGATGCTTCGAACATGCTCAAACCCGCTCTGGCGCGCGGCGAACTGCAGTGCATAGGCGCCACGACGCTCAACGAATACCGCAAATATGTGGAGAAGGACGCGGCCCTGGAGCGGAGATTCGCGCCGGTATTCGTCGGCGAACCGTCGATCGAAAATACGATAAAGATCCTCGAAGGGCTGAAGAGCAGGTACGAATCGCACCATGGCGTGGTCATTGACGACAGCGCCATTGAAGCCGCGGCAAAACTCTCGGAACGCTACATTACCGAGCGTTTCCTTCCGGACAAGGCGATCGATCTGATCGACGAGGCGTGCGCGCGCGCCCGCATCGAGGTATATTCGATGCCGGATGACCTAAAAAAGTTGGAAAAGGAACTCGAGAAACTCACGACCGAAGGTAAAGAAGCGGTCGACATGCGCAACTATGAGAAGGCCGCCGAATTGAGGGATGAGTCCGAAAAATTACAGAAGGAGTACAAAGAGAAACGTGCGGCCTGGATGAAACAGCGGGGCATCGACGACAAGGTGACCGAAGAAGATATCGCGCACATCGTGTCGACCTGGACCGGGATACCGGTTGCCCGGATGATGGAATCGGAAATGGACAAACTTCTCAAGATGGAAGAACGCATTCACCTGCGGCTGGTCGACCAGGAGGATGCCGTAACCGCGGTCAGCGATGCGATACGCCGGTCTCGCGCCGGCCTGAAAGATCCGAACCGGCCGATCGGTTCGTTCATATTCCTCGGCCCGACCGGCGTGGGTAAGACCGAGCTGTCCAAGTCGCTCGCCGAATTCCTCTTTGATACCGAAGAGGCAATGGTCCGCATCGACATGACCGAATACCAGGAGAAGCATACGGTCTCGCGGTTGATCGGCGCGCCGCCCGGCTATGTCGGGTATGAAGAGGGCGGCCAGCTCACCGAGGCGGTCCGCAGACGGCCTTACCGCGTTCTCCTCTTCGACGAGTTTGAAAAGGCGCACCCGGATGTCTTCAACATACTCCTTCAGATGCTCGACGACGGACGGCTGACCGACGGTCAGGGCAGAACCGTCGATTTCAAAAACACGATCATAATCATGACCTCAAATCTGGGCAGCGAGGTCATTACCGAGAGCCTGCAGAACGGCAAGTTCGATTATGAGCAGAGCAAGGCGAATGTCTACCAGATACTGCAGCGCAGCGTGAAGCCCGAGTTCCTGAACCGCATCGATGAAGTGATCGTTTTCAAACCTCTGGGATTCGATGAAATCAAGGGTATTGTCGAGCGCGAGTTGAAGAAGCTCGTCAAGAACATTTCCGAGTTTGGATATGGATTGGAGTTCTCGGACGCAGTCAAGGAACATCTGGCGCACGAAGGGTTTGATCCGGTATACGGAGCGCGGCCCTTGCGCCGGACGATCCAGCGGTTGATCGAGAACCCCCTGTCAAAGGCAATACTGAGCAAGCGCTTCACTAAAGGTGCTGTGGTAAAAGTGGATCTGGAAAAGGGCGCGGTCGTCTTTCGCTAACCTGAACCGGCCCGAATCTCCATTCTTCATTTGTGCTGTCAATGTTATGAATGTAAGGAAAGGAAGAATGGATGCTTTACCTAACAAAGACGATCTTTCTTGTAGCTGACTCCTCTGCTGCGTCCAGTTTAATGAAATATACTCCTGAAGCAAGTTCGTTTTCTGCGTCATCCTTGCCCGTCCATACCAGTTTGTGGTTTCCAGCCGATTCAACAGGGTTTGTGAAGGACGTCAGCAGTCTGCCCGTAATGTCATAAATGCTTAGCGTAACTGAACATTCTTCGTGCAGAGCATAGGGTATCTGCGTACCTCTTCGGACCGGGTTGGGCGTGACCGATACAAAGCCGAATTCAGTATGTCTGATCGATGGAGTGTGCTCTCTGACACCGGTTGAATCACCCCATCGCAGAAAAAAGCCGTAGATATGGTCGGCTTGCGGATCATTCACAACCGCAAAGAGCACATCCATATCTCTGAAGTCCTGTGCAAAGCCGAGTCCTGAGGCAGGGTAGTCGCAGCCAAAACTTGTACCGGTGAAACACAGCGCATTAGGATCGTACTCTTTTATTTGATCAGCACTGTCCAGGCTGCTCCACCATACGGATCCGCCACCCAGAGTATCATGATCATAAGCCGCGCCTCTCATTACCCAGGGTGTAGTATCTTGATAAAGAATGGGCCCGTCTTTCATGAATTTATAGATATTTAACATATCGGCGGTGAAAAAATAGAGGCTCTCAGGCAGGTATGCGAGCGACCGGTTGGGGTCTGTCGCCCCCTGGAATGAACCATAGTAGTCGAGTGTCCCGGCGGCTTTGTTGATGCCGAATCTGTCGACTTCGGCAGTGTAGCTTGCATAGAGCGTGTCAATGCGGTCCGGTCCGACATGAACCCGGTCAAATGCCATATCTCTCCAACCCCAGCCTGTACAGTGGGCAGGCTGATTAATGGTCCACATCAAGTTGCCCAACGTATCAAGCACGAATATTTTCGTTTCGTTTATCGCAGTCATGCCCGTAAGGTAGAAGTACTCACCGTCGAATTCCACGCCGTGCAGGGCCATGCTGCCGGTTGGCGTTTGCGCGTCTATCCAGTATATGAGCTGGCCGAGGCTTTCTGGTACAAAGTAGTTAGTATATGCCGTATCGTTTGCTGGATTATTGTCACTGATTAGAATAATAACCTCTCCCACATATGCCTCCATTGGTATGAAGAATATGTCTGACGCAAATTGGAGGGCCGTATCTGCTCCTGCTGGGAAATCGCTGATCGTGTGGTATCCTATAAATATAGGTACCATGCAGACAGTGTCCCATATATTTGCTACAATGTCAAAGCTTTCAACGTAGTCACCGAGATTTTGTATGCGTGCCGTAAAATCATAAGTGCCGGGCGGTATGCCACCTTCTGGCGGGCTCAGGATCCTCGTGACTCCGACATCATGTATCTGTGGCGCCGCTTCAAGCGGATCAGCGGAGACGAATGCAATTGACAATACGCAAAGATATACGAATGTCGCCACGAATCTTTTCATAACATACTCCCTATCTCAGGAGAATGACTTTTCGTACGTCAATGCTTTCTCCCGATCGCAATTCCACGAAATAACAGCCACTCGGTACACTACGTTGGTTATCATCCTTATCGTCCCGAGTATCACATACATGGTAATAAAAAAAAGCGAATTGTCAATACCTGAAAGAATGCCATTCGGCATACTCGCAGAAACCAGGCTGAGTGAACGATTCATCCGGATTGACATACGGCAATTGCCATTTATAATCCAGACAGCAGGAGGATGAATCATGAAGTGCTTAGTCGTTTTATGCATGCTTTTGAGCTTATCATATGGGCAGAGTGTCATTAATGCCATTCCCGCACCGGTCAATGCTTCGGGCCTTGCCTGGGACGGCAATTACCTGTGGTGCGGTGCCTATGGTGTGAACGGCGATACGATATACAAGTTGGACCCGGCAAACGGCAATATCCTCAAGAGATTAAGGTGGCGTCTCAGTGCCGACAGTTATGGCCTGGCATATGACCAAGGTGATCTCTGGGTTAACGATCACCTGACTGGTGTCGACACGGTATACAGGATCGATACGATGACCGGAGCTCACCTCCAGTCGTTCCCCGCGCTCAGAGAGTACATGGCCGGTCTGGCCAATGACGGGACCGATCTCTGGATCTGCGCGTACTATCCAGATATAAGCAATAGAGCATATAAGATCCAGAAGTCAAACGGCGCAGCGCTCGACAGCATAGACATACAAGCCCTGCCCCAACCCTGGGGCGCGACCTGGGACGGTCAGTATCTGTGGGTGTGCAACGACGGCAACTACGGTGGCGCGCACCGGATATACAAGATCGATGTCGTGCTCAAGCAGATCGTCGATTCGCTCGACTCACCGGGCAACCGTCCATGGGGTCTGGCCTGGGACGGCAGTTACCTCTGGGTCATCGCGCGCGGCACGTCACCGACCGGCTTCGTTGCCTACCAGATCGATCTGCAGGGCGGCGGCACGCCGGACATACACGTGACGCCGGCCAGCTACAACTACGGCTTTGTTCCGTTCGATACGTCTTTTTCGTTCCTGCTCAGTATTGCCAATGTCGGTGACGCCGCTCTCACGATCGACACGATATTCTCGCCGGATCCGGCATTCTATACTACACCGCTGTCGTTTCCCTTCAATGTCGCGGACGGGGCGGACACGAACATCCAGGTCTTCTTCGGGCCGGACACGTTCAACTACCATTCAGCAAGTTTAATGATCGTGAGCAATGATCCGGTCAACGAAACGACATACGTTTGGTTGAGCGGCCGCGGCGTATACCCGGATCCCTATCTTGTGCCGCATGCTACGGCTTATAATTTCGGCAACGTGCGAATCAACTGTGTGGACGATTGGGGTCTGCAGATAGTCAATCAAGGTTATCCACTACTGGTGCTGGACAGCGTTGCGTTCGACAATATACATTTCTTCCTCGGAAGCACGGCGCTGCCGGTCACGGTTCAATGCCTCGACACCGTCGTCATCCAGGTGATCACGCGACCGGTTGATTATGGCACGTACAGCGGCCTGATGTCCGTCCATTCGAATGACCCGGTCAGCCCGGCCGTCATTTCATTGAGCGCGACCGGCGACACGATCGTTCCGCAGGCCGGCGATCTGCTCTGGTCGTACGATTTCCCGGACAACGTCGTCTGCGTTGCCGGGATCGCCGACATCAACGGTGACGGTATCAATGACGTCGCGTGCGAAGCATATGACGCGGGCGCGCCCATTCTAAAACACCTGAACACATTCTGGGGCAACAGTTCAAGCCACGGCGTCGTCCAGTGGGGTTTTGGCGATGACACCACCCGAGGCGGCTACGGTGATGATTGCCTTATCCGGGGCGACGACTACAACGGGGACGGCGTGGATGACATTCTTCTCGGCACGGCCTGGGGAGACCGGTCGGTCTACGCGGTCGATGCGCTCACCGGCAGTATCATCTGGTATTATGACAGCCACTGGTATGACGGCGAGGGCGGCTGGGTATATTCGGTCAAGCCGATGCCCGATGTCAACGGCGACAATGTCGGTGAGGTCCTCGCTGGTATCGGAGGCAATTCCCTGGTGTCCGGAGGACCGCGCTCCATGTACTGTTTCTCGGGCGCAAACGGGCAGATCCTGTGGCAGCTGCGCATCAACGATGCGGTCGGTTCGGTCAACTGGATACCGGATGTGAACGGCGACAACGTCGCGGATGCGATCTGCGGTGCCTGGGGTAACAATTATGACCGGAAGGTCTATTGCGTGAGCGGCGCGTCGAGCGGCATGGTCTACACGCCTTTGTGGTCGTATCATTGCGGCGGCGACATCCAATCCGTCATTACGATACCGGACCAGAACGGAGATGCAAAACACGAGGTAATTGCCGGTGCCTGGAGTGACTCGGTCTTCTGTCTGAGCGGCGCGAACGGAGCGCGGCTTTGGGCGACATATGTCGGCGGCCACGTTACCAAAGTCGCGCAAATACCGGACCTGATAGGGCCGGGCATACCCGGGATCGCCGTGGCTCACTGGGGGTCTTCTTTCCAGGTGCTCAACGCTGCGACCGGCAGCGTTCACTGGTCCTATCCGATCGGCAGTAGTGTCTGGACCGTGGATGCGATCGAAGATCTGGACGGTGACGGCAAGTGCGATGTCGTGGCAGGTAACCAGACCCCGGGCATGGTCTATTGTTTCAGCGGCGCTGACGGCAGTATTATCTGGTCGCACTTTGAGGGAAAGCTCATCTACTCGGTGCGTGCGGTTGACGATATCAGTTTTGACGGGCACCAGGACGTGCTCGTCGGCACTCAGGGTTTGACTACGGTCGGTCGTTTCTTTGCACTCTGCGGCGGAGTACCGGGAGTGGGGATCGCCGGCCACAAAGACCGTGAAACGCTGGACCTGGCGGTATTTCCGAAGATCGGCCGAACGAATTTCAACATAGTCTTTGGCGGCACGAGGCTCGATGAAATCTGTATATACGATGCTGCTGGAAGATTGGTCAAACGGTACAGGGATATCGATACTGATACAGAGCGGATCATCTGGCATGCGAAAGATGAGAACGGACGGGCTGTTGCGCAGGGCATCTATTTCGTGAAGATCCGAGGTAAGAAATGTAATTTTGTTGAGAAAATCGTGGTTGTAAAATAATTCGATTCTCTTTCATATCTAATTGTAAAACTGTTCTGCTCTTATCGATATTTCTTGACACGGTAATACCGTAATATATAATATATTATTGCAATATAAGTTAATGTGGGGGTTTGATGGTTTCAGTTATTGTAATACTAATCCTACTTGATTCCAACTGTAGTATCCAACAATCACACATGGTGCGCTGTTGCGTTTCAGCTCATATCAGCAATTCGATTGAATCATACTGCAATGTTGTTAATGCGCCGAACTTACCAATGTATACAAATATGACTGTCACGGCAGATTATGAGAGCAATATTGACAGAGTAGTAAACTTGTTCCTGGGTGAATATACAGTTGCAGAGCATTATGTCCCGGCGAGGCTATTCGCGGAAGTGCTCTATTATCATGCTGACAAAGTTCTCCCAGATGAGTGGTGGCACAGGCATCGATTGCGACTATCGGTCGCCGTGGGATTTGGTCTGGGCATTATTCTAAGTGAGATATGGGAGTATTATTGGTTTGAATCCGAAAACGCAGCCTACACTTCGGCTCTCGACCGTATGTTCAACAGTCCCGACACGCAAACCGATATGTTTCTCGGGACAATAAATCTTGGTTTGTTTGCTTTTGAGAAAATGTTCCCGCCGTTTGAGGGTGTCATTATCATTGAGACTCACAGTCCTATCATGGCCGGACGGCTGAATCCGTTTACCTCTGATGGAGATAGAGAAGAAGTAATATTTACCAGCAAATTTCTTGCTTTCTCCCATTTCCAATTTGGAATTGCACTCGGTCATGGCGAGGAGGTGACTCCTGATGAACGGCTTAGTGGTAAATATCCTTCTGCTTTTTACCGATTATTTCGCCCACGCACAGTAGGGGTCGAGTACTCGCCTGGTGGTCCGCCTACGTACGGTTCGTACGCCGGTATCAGCATTGGCTATGACCGTCGATTGGGGGCGTTTTCGTTAATTCTCAGAAGTGTTCTTTTTACAGCAAATCAGCGGAAATTTGGCTTTCGGGCGGGCGTGGCTGGGGCGCTGAATTACTAGTGTAGGTATCATACCTGTTATGCTGGATAATGCGTTGCGCGATGCACCTGTTTGATCCCATCACGAAAGCAAATGAGATAGCGGATGTTGTCGTACATGGGATTGAGTGCAAACATTATCGGTTATCAATGCCCGGTCGATGGTATGGTGGCATTGCTTCAGCTGATTGCTGTGGATGCAATTTGAAGCGCGTTTTTTGCTGGAGTGATAAGTCGTGGGAAAACCTAACAAATACGGAAAATCATACGATCCTGAACAGGTCAGTGTAAGGATCGCGCAGTTAGCGCGGGTCGATTGATCACGTCGATTGTAAGACCGAGGACATCTGATATACTGGTAATTCCGCGTTAGCAGGCGTTTTTCCGTGCATGTTGACAGCAATCAATAATCGAGGTATTCTCATGGGCGATCGAACAGGTCAGCAGGGCGGGCCAATTAGATTAGAAAAAAGGGGTTTCCTCAATGTCCACGGGAAGAAGGGTTCGAGTTGTCCGAAATGCGGGGATATTATCAGGACCGTGAGTTTTTCCAGGCACGACACCTTTTACTGTCCTAAATGCAGATAAAAGGGAAGCAACTGAAAGATATACGTATGTTCAGATTTTACCGATAAAAAGAGAGTTCTGCATGCAATTTAAAGTGTTGGTTCAATATTCAGAACGATTGAGAAGAGTGAATTCAAGGAATGAGAAGATTGGTGTGATCCTCGATTTCCTGCGCAGGCTGAAGAAAGGAGAAGCTGGAATTGGCGTGTCTTATATTTCTGGTAAGATCATGCAGGGCAAGATCAGCATAACGTGGAAAGGATTGTCTGAACTACTCCTGACTCCACAGCATAGAGGCGCATCACCGGAGTTGATGGAAGTGCACGATTTTCTCAATGAAGCCAGCACAGCACGGGGAAGGGCAAAAATCGAAGTCCTGGCACCATTGTTTAGCCGACTCAGCAAGGCAAAACGCAGGCATCTCGTTTCGCTGATCATCGGGGAGGTTCATCAAGGCGCAGGCGAGGGATTGGTGAAGCTGGCAATTGACGAATTCTTCAAATTGTCACAGGATAGTCTTGAACGGGCATACCTGCAAAAGCCGGACATTGCCGAGCTATTTACGTTTATTCTGGAACATGGGAAGACAGGATTAGATAACCTTGGAACAAGGATTTTTAGCCCGCTGAAGCCGATGCTGGCGCAGATTGCGGAATCAATGGACAAGGTTTACGAAAAGTACGATGATTTTGCCCTGGAGCACAAGCTGGATGGTATCAGAATTCAAGTCCACCGCAAGGGAGATGAAGTAAGGATATTTTCCAGACACTTGAAGGATATCACCGTTCACTTTCCGGAATTAGTAGCGACCGCCATGGAGCTTTCGGTGAATGAATTCATTCTTGATGGTGAAGCGATCGGTATCGACGACAAAGGTAGACCAGTTCCCTTTCAGGTCCTCGCGCGCCGTACTACACGGAAGAAGGACATCGCCAGAATGCAGAAACAAGTTCCCGTGCTGCCGCAGTTCTTCGATGCTCTGTACGTCGATGGTAACGACCTAACCGGCCAGACTTACACAGAACGCGGAAAAGTGCTTGGCAGAATCGTCCGTAAGAAGGAATACCTGGCAGCACGGACAAAGCCGGTCAGCAAAAGTGCCGCGATTGCCTTCTACGAGCAAGCCATCGAGTGTGGCAACGAAGGTGTCATGGTAAAGGTTCTCGATTCCCCGTATCGCCCTGGTAAAAGAGGGAATCTATGGTTCAAGATAAAGGGCAGCCATACGGCCGATTGCGTGGTGCTGGCGGCCGAATGGGGACACGGCAGGAGGCATGGTTTGTTATCGAATCTGCATTTGGGTATTCTCGATGAAACAAAGACAAAGTACCTGATGGTCGGCAAGACGTTTAAGGGACTGACTGACAAAATGCTGCAATGGGTGACCAATAACCTTCCACAATATAAGGTGCATGAAGATAAATGGACCGTCTATGTCAAACCCGAGGTTGTTGTTGAAATCGCTTTCAACGAAGTCCAGAAGAGTCCGAAATACGATTCAGGCGTCGCGCTCAGGTTCGCGCGCGTGAAGCGGATACGAAACGACAAAACTGCGAAAGATATCAATACCATAATGGACCTGGAAAAATTATCCCGAATCGCTTTGACCGATATTCAGTAGATTTTGTCTGTGACGTTAGCTATGTTGCAAAGAATTGGAGGAAAGATATGTCTAATCTTGAAAAATATGTGATGAAGTCTATATCGATGGGGATCACTAAAGCAAAGGTAGTTGATACAAAGACTATTGTCGTGAGCAATTGGGTCAGGCTTAAATGCCAGTATGGTTGCAGTGGTCATGGCAAACACCTAACCTGTCCGCCGTTTTCGCCGACACCGGAGTACACGAAGAAAATGTTGGGTGAATACTCAAAGGCGCTGCTAATACAGATCACGGGTATACAGTCGGGAAAGGAACGCACGATGAGCAGGAAGTTGAAAAATATCGTGGCCGTTCTTGAGCGCGACATCTTCCTTGACGGGTATTACAAGGCATTTGGTATGGCTTCAGGTCCTTGCCGATTCTGTCGAACGTGTAACACCAAGAAAGAGTGCATACATCCGGAGCAGGCAAGACCGGCGATGGAGGCGTGTGGTATCGATGTATATCAAACAGTGAGAAACAACGGTTTCGAACTGGAAGTAGTGAGAACCGAAGATGCTTGTTGTTCGTATAACGCGGTGATACTCATTGAGTAGGTGGTATGATCGATGTTGATGGTTCTTATTTTGAAGGTGGTGGTCAGATTCTGAGGACTGCGGTTGCACTTTCGGCAATAACCAACAATTCCGTGCACATTTTCAATATCAGAAAGGGAAGGGACAAACCCGGTTTAAGACCGCAGCACCTTCATGGAATCGCCGCCGCCGGACAAATATGCGATGCCAAAATCGATGGTTTGAAAATGAACTCGACCGAAATGACATTCGTTCCAGGAAAGATCAAGGGTGGTAAGTACGAGATCGATGCCAGAACCGCAGGTTCGGTCACGCTCATCCTGCAGACACTGGTGCCGATCGGCGTTTGTGTCAGTGCGCCGCTCGAGCTCACGGTCAGGGGCGGCACGGCAGTGCCCTTCAGCCCGACGATCGGATATTTTCTCCATGTATTCTTGCCGATACTGAAAATGATCGGCGTAGCTTTAGAGATTGAAGTCAGGCGCCATGGTTTCAATCCAGGCGGCGGCGGAGAGGTCTGTGTCAAGATCTTCCCTTCGGACCTGAAATCGCTGAGCATGAAAGACCGTGGTGAACCTGAAGAAGTAAGAGTGTGGTCGTGCGCCTCGCGCCACCTCAAAGATGCAAAGGTTGGAGAGAGAATGGTAGGCGGATTCAACCGGGTGATCGAAGATGTAGACGCCCAGTGCCAGTACGTGGATGCGGTCTCGCCCGGTTGTTTCATTACCGCTTGCGCGCGGTATAGTAATGGCGTGCTCGGCGCCGGTGCACTTGGCAAACGGGGAACACCGGCCGAGCAGGTGGGGATGGAAGCGGCAAATAATCTCCGGGAAGCGATCGATTCGTACGCATCGGTCGATGAGTGGATGGTCGATCAGCTGATCCCGTTCATGGCGTTGGCAGCGAACAGCACGTCCGCGGCTTCTGAAGTGAGAGTACCTTTGATGACGAAACACGCGCAGACCAGCATCTGGGTCGTTCAGAAATTCCTGCCTGTCGAATTCGCCGGTGATAACAACGTCCTGTCCTGCCGTAAGGCATCCATGGCTATGGGGTCAAATCTAAACACTTAACAAGATGAGACTCATCCACAATGAACTACTCTGCAGTGATATTAGTACAGCGCGGGTGTGCTGGTATTCTGGCAGGCTGAATTAATGTCAAATGTTTAGATTTGACCCCAGGGCAGGCAGCGTGCAGTCCGAGTTCGGAGAATTGATCGTTGTGTGGTGTGGCGCTGGGAACAACGTGGTGCGCATTTTCCTTCCAGCGCAGCGGGGTATGTTCAAGCGGTCATCTTTCGGTTCTGCCGTCTTCACGGCAGCACCGCCGAGAACGATCGCGAATTTATGCCGGAAGATTACGCGCCTGATGGCGGGTAAGCCGGCCGATCTTGATTTGAATATTCTCGATTGGTCAATGACCTCCCGTTTTCAGGAACGCGTCCTGAGGATGGAAAGCAGGATCCCGCGCGGGATGGTCAGCACCTATGCCAGGATCGCCATAAAACTGCATTGTCCCGGCGCGGCCCGGGCTGTGGGCGGAGCGCTCGCGCATAACCCGTTTCCCGTTATTATCCCGTGCCACCGTGTGGTGAGAAGCGACGGGTCGCCGGGTGGTTATGCCGGCGGCGCTGATATGAAAAAACAATTACTCGAACTGGAAGGTATTGAGTTTGACCGGCATGGCCGGGTCAGTACCGTGAAATTCTGGTGACCTATGTTATCCTGAACTCCCACGAGCAGTAGTATTCTTCAGGATGGGGATCAGGAGGACATGAAAGGCATCGCGTTTCGATGCGCGGGTCGACCGTCTTCGCAAAGTACGTGTATTCAAGGATGCCCACCGGCTTGCAGGGGAAATCGGGCAGGTTCTTTCTCTTCCGGGCGTCCTGTACCCGGCACGACTCCATTCTGAAAATACAGTGTTTGTCCGACGACTCAACGATCACCTGCTTGTTGATGTAAGCATAGAGCCGGAACCTGAACGCCTGCATGAGCGCCGGGATGCCGCCGCCAGGTTGTATGCCGAGGCGCTTCATTATGCGCTGGGCTTCGATCTGGGTGAACTTCTCCCATGCTCTGCCGTCGAGTTCGATCGCTGATTCCATGCCGAATTCCTGCTCCACGGCCTGGAACCACAAACCATCATGGGCCAACCAGTTCTTTGCCGAGTCAGCCAGTAGATCCAGGAGTTCCTCCTTGCTCAAGTCTTTTGGTTCAATCATTCGACCTCCTTCTGACCTCGTAGTAATCTTTGCCATCGTGTCTCGATACCGCAATCTCTTTCTGTGCGATCAAATGCTCAATTATTTTAATGATCTCGTTCTCGTGGAGACCCAACGTGCTGACCAGATCATTTATGGTAATTGGTCTGCGCCGGATCATTGACAGGATCGATCCGGCGTGTTCATCCTGAGACGGCTGTGTTTTTTGCCGGCTGAAATCCGCAATGACCTCGGCTTTCTCGCCCAGCATTTCACTGATCCGTCGCAACATTTCCACATCGACTGGCTTTGCGTACTCCTCGCTTGGCGGCCGCACGACTGTGTTGAGGTGGATCTTGTCCGGAGCGATCTTCTCGATCACGGTCCGCAGTTCCTTGATCTGTTCCGGCTTGTCATTTACATCCTTCATGAGCATTACCTCGAGCCAGATCCGGCCCTTGAAGATCCGCCTGAATTCAATGTAGCCTCTGATCACTTCTTCGATTTCGATGCAAGCATGGGGGCGGTGGATCCTCTCGAAGATCGACTGATCGGTCGTGCACAGGGTGGGGATGACAACATCGGCGTTCACGAGATCGTTCCGGACATCGGGGAAGATCAGCATTGAGCCGTTGGTCAGAACGGCAACCGGGATATCCGTCATTTTCTTTGCCTCGGCAATAAGGTGACCTACACTTTTGTGCAGGGTTGGCTCACCAGAGCCGGCAAATGTGAGGTAGTTGATCTGCTCCTTACTCTGCAGGGCGAGCCTGACGTCATCGAGTATCTCGTGCACCGGCGTGTAATCCTTGCGTGCAACCGTCTTGCCGGTCGTCCTCCCGAGCTGACAGTAGATACAGTCAAAGCTGCAGATCTTGTGAGGCACGATATCTATGCCGAGCGAAAACCCCAATCTGCGAGAGGGAACGGGACCGTATGTATGTTTGTGCTTCGGTTTGCCTGCGTTCACGTAAGGCACATTCAGTTAGTGGCGCTTGATCCTGTTTTTCTTGTTGAGCGTGACGACTTTCGCCTTGAATTTTTCCGCGGTCCCGGGGTTCATTGACGCATAAGACAAGATGCAGAGCTTCTGTCCAACCTCGCCCTTTAGCGATGCCGGTCCGTACAATACCATTCTCCCGGAACCTGCCCTTTCTTCTATGGCATAGGTTTCAAGCCGCTCTCCATTATCGTAGTTCAGCACATGCACCATTTCGCCCGGCAATATGCCGACTGCTTTCATGATCGCGCCATCGATGCCCATGCTTCCTTTGTAGCGCAGGCGCGTGTGGGTTATTCTTGCTTCAGTTATCTTCGCTTTGAGCACGGTCAGATTCATGCTGCTTGTCGCATGCTTTGCGAGCGCATCCTGGATGACCGACCGGTGGCTGGAAAAGGGTATCCTGGGTATCCTGTTGACATGGAAGAACCTGGCTTCCATCGAGTCGGTGCCGGCACAGATCTTTTCACTGATAGACTTCACGTCGTAAGCAATGAGAATGACATTGCCGTACATCCTTGTCGGCTCGGCATAGACGCCGATCAGACTGGTGACCGTGCCCCTTATCCCGGTCTCTTCCTGTAATTCTCTAAGCGCGGCCTGTTCCGGTATTTCGTCCGCTTCGACAAAGCCGGAAGGCAATGCCCATTTGCCCTTGCCCGGCTGAACGCCCCGCTTGATGAGGAGGACCTCGTTCTTCTCATTGCGCACGAAAGCGACCGCGCTGGGCAATGGATTGCCATAATGAACCCAGCCGCACTGAGTGCATGAAAGGCGTTGGGTACCGTTCAGTTTATTGATTGATAACTTGGTTTTACATAATGGACAAAAGTTATGATTTCGCATCGATTTGAGCCTTTCTTTGATTCAATTGGTTAACCAACTTTTCAATATCGGTTCTATGCTGTTTGCTCATTTCTGCGATCGTACCCCAGAAAGGTTCGCCGCAGACCAGGCAGGGCATGCCGAATTCTATGAACGTCTTGGACAGGGAAGGGTATTCGACCAGCAGCTCGTCGATATGCGTGTCCGCTGTTATCTCGTTCATAATCACGTCTATTATAATCAGATACGCGCGACAATCAATAGTAAGACGTCGGGATCACCGCATAAGCAGACGCAAACGCGTTGCGGCTACGCTGTTGTGTTCTGCTTGACGTGCGCGTTGGCTGAGGTATAATGTGTCATCGCGATCATAAGTGCACGTGCTGAATGATCTGGAAAGGAGATCGACCACGATGGAGCTCAAGAAGCCAAAACCCTTGTCTTACGCAGAAACCGTGCGTTTTCACGGTCATGACGGACCTTTCCTGGCTTTGGGTTATCGCCTGGGTAGGCACCTGGTCAAGGAGTTCAAACCGAAGGGGATCATGGGGCTGCGAATCTTGCTGAGGGCGAAGATCGAGAAACCGTACAGCTGCATTCTTGATGGCCTGCAGTGCTCGACCCTTGCCACCTTTGGCAAAGGCAACATTTCGGCGGTCCGATGCCGCAGTGGCTGCATAATCGTCGTGGTGCAGGCGGGCAGGCGAAAACTGACCTACCGGATGACCCCCTATTCATGGAGTCTTTGTCTGCATCAGAAAGACCTAAAGGAGGCCGCGCGCAAAGTACTGCGCGCGCCAATGGGTGAACTGTGGTGCAGGAAGATGTGAATTGCCACCAATATTTCCATGCGTATTCTCCGGCATGCTGGGTGCGAGGAGTGAATAGCGCATGAGTGCGAGACCAAAGGTGCTGCTTACGCGCATGCTTCCTGGAGCATCCATGGAAGTCCTTGAAAAACATTTCGAACTCGATGCCAACCGCGAAAATCGCGTTATGCCGCACGGGGTTCTGGTCGAGAAGGTCAAGGACAAGGACGGTCTGATCTGCCTTCTGACCGACCGTATCGACCGACCCGTGATCGCGGGTGCAACGCGCCTGAAGATCATTGCCGATTATGCGGTCGGGTACGACAACATCGATCTTGCCGAGGCGTCGAAGCGCAAGATACCGGTCACGAACACGCCGGACGTCCTCACCGAAACGACGGCTGACCTGGCATTCGGCTTGTTGCTCTCGATCGCCCGGCGCATCGTTGAGTCGGACCGATTCCTGCGCGCGGGCGGATTCAAAGGCTGGGCGCCCGAGCTCATGCTCGGGATCGATGTGCACAACAAGACCCTGGGCATCATCGGCATGGGGCGGATCGGCAGGGCAGTGGCGCGGCGCGCGCGGGGTTTTGACATGAAGGTTCTGTACTACGATGTCCAACCCCTGTCGGCGGTTGATGAGAAGGGATGCGGCGTCGAATATTGTCCGCTCAACAATCTTCTCGATGTATCCGATTTCGTGTCGGTACACGCGCCGCTCAACGCTCAAACGCACCATCTCATATCAGCGGCAGAATTCCGGGGAATGAAGCGGACGGCATTCTTGATCAACACGGCGCGCGGTCCCATCATCGATGAAAAAGCACTGGTCCATGCGCTCAAAAGCGGGCAGATTGCGGGCTGCGCGTTGGATGTCTACGAAAATGAGCCGGCAATCACGACCGGGCTGCTCGGCATGGACAATGTGGTGCTCGTCCCGCACATCGGTTCGGCCTCGATCGAAACCCGGACGAAGATGGCCTTGATGGCTGCCGGCAATGTTATTGCCGTCCTGATCGATCAGAAGAAACCGCCGAATATCGTCAATCCGGGTATCTACGCCTGACGTTCCGCGCCGGGATCAATACAGAGTGAACCCGATGCCCTCGTCGACCTCGATCAGCGCATAGTGTTTTGGAAACTGGCCGGGGTTGAGGATCAGCGTCCGGCCGATGCGGTCATCGCCGCGCGCTTCATGGATGTGCCCGCAGACAACAAGATCAGGCTGAACGTCCTCAATGAACGTGCGGATCGCTTTGCTGCCGACGTGGAGGCCGAGGAACATCCGGTCGAGTTTTGTCTTATGCGGCGGCGCGTGGCTGACCAGGATCGTGTGCCTCGCACCCGAGGGATCAGGGAACCTTGCCAATATGGCCGCTATTTCCTTTTCGCTGTATTCCTGCGGCGTGTGAAAGTGCGTCGTGTTACACCCTCCGACACCATAAAACATGGCGCCATCGATGATCCTGACAACTCCGTGCAGGTCCATCTGCCCGGTGCAGAGTGCCTGGCGTACCTCGTCGCGATCGCAGTTGCCGGACACGGCCAGGATATTCTTATTGAGCGCCGCGATGTTCCCGAGGACGCGCTTCGCATCATCCCAGCCGCCGAAATTGGTGATATCACCGGCGACGAGCACGAGGTCGGCGTGCTGCAGATGGTCGCGCGCTTCTGTGGAATGACCGGTCCGGCCGTGGATATCGGTCAGCGCCATGATCTTCATCGACAGAACCAGACGAAAGGCGCGATCTGCACGTCTCTGAGATACATGTCGGAATGGTGTTTTATGCGATCAGATCCCGCAGCAGGTCGAGGTAATCGACGAGCAGTCTGGTAATGAGGAACTTGTGTTTCGTGTACTCGCTTGCTTTGCCGCCGATCGTTCTCGCCAGTTCTTTATCCCTGAGTAAAGAGACGATAGTTCGCGCAAATCCTTCCATGTCATCGGGTTCAACGAGGAAACCTGTCTCGCCGTCAGTGATCTGGAGCGGGATGCCCCCGACTCTTGAGGCGACGACCGGCTTCCCTTTCAGCATTCCTTCGGTCACGGTCAGTCCGAAACCCTCACGCAGTGATTTCTGCACGATCACGCTCGACGACCGCTGCAGTGCGTTCACAAGGATGTTGTTCTCACTCGTTATCATGATCACGTCACCGGTTTTGATGAGATTGTTCGCCCGCCGTTTTGTTCGCTCGTAGTATTGCTGTGACTCGGGATCATCGAGCGCATTGCTTCCGCAGAGGACCAGGCGGCAGTCGATCTGTTGTTTGACCATGCGGTAGATATCGATCAGTTGTTCCTGGTCTTTGAATTTATCAAATCTGGAGATCTGGGTCACGATCGGCTTATCCGTGGGAATATCGAATTTCTTGAGGTACTTGGCGATGGTTCTGGGCGCGAGCATCATGTTCTTGGGGGACAGCGGATCGATCGCCGGCTGTATCACGTGCTGCTCGACCGGCACATCCGGCAACCGGTATTCTTCGCTTGAGATGATCACGATGTCGTATTTGAGGATGAACCCTTTGAGGTATTCGTATAATTCTTTGTTGGGATTTGACAGGTCGATGTGGATCCGCCAGACCCAGGGTTGCCGCCGCGGGTAGAACTGGATCATGGGTAATGGTTGCGGATCGTGAACTATCACGCAGTCATGCGATATGTGACAATAGGTCGAAAAATCCTCATTTGCCTGGACGTACAATTTCTTCTTGATGTCGCTCAGGTTCACGGGATCACCCTGCAGCGCATTGTGGAATTTTTTTGTGATATCGAAGAAATCAGGTGTCCCCCGGAGCATGCGCCAGCCGGCGACCACTCCCACATCATTCATCAGGGGTACAAGAGCGCTGAGGATCTCAGCTACGCCGCCGCCGTAATAGGTCGAATTCACATGGACGACGCTCTTACCGTGCAGGCGTCTTGCTTTCTTGTAGATCCCGCCGATCACGTTGTCGCCAACGATAGTCCGGTAATCATTCAGGCTTCTTCTCATATCGCTCCCTTCTAATGCTGCTCTGCTGCTGGTTACTGAGATTCTTGACCAGTTGCCGGGCCTCCCTGGAAGACGGGATCGTGAATCTCGCCTTGGTATAACCGATGCCCACTTTGATTGAGTACGCGGATTCCCGGACTGCGGCAAAGATATCCTCGTCCGTCCAGTCATCGCCGATCGCGATGATGAAATCCCAGTCCTTCTGATTAATGTACTTTCTTGCCGCGATCCCTTTGTTAATGCCGCTGTTCTTCACTTCCAGTACCTTGCTCCCTTCGAGTACGCTGAGACCAAGGGCGGTCGTTATATCGAGAAGCCGTTCTTTCAATTCGCTCGCGCGCAGCGCGCCGAGCCTCTGGTCGGATTTCCTGTAGTGCCAGACGAGCGAATAATCCTTTTCTTCGACAAGCGAACCCGGTGTCCGGTCCACGTAGAGCTCAAGGACCGGTTTTATCTGGTCCTTCCAATCGTTCTTCAGGGGTTTGATCATGGACCATGTGCCGTTCTTCTCTCTCAGCCACACGCCGTGCTCGGCGATCAGCCCGATCCCGATATCTCCGAACCACCGGTCGAGCGTCTGGCGGTCGCGGCCGCTCAATATTACAAGCTCATTCCGGGCATTGGCGGAGAGTTTCTTAAGGATCTTGATTATCTCCTTGTCCGGTGCCGCCTTATCCGGTTCATCGGCGAAGGATACGAGCGTGCCGTCATAATCGAACAGCATCAGTCTCGTTTCGCTCTTTCTGTAGTGCTGCAGAATCTTCCTGAGCATTTCCTGATGCAGATTCTTCTCGGCGAGAGCGGATTGTTTCTGTTTGACGTGCGTGAGGCTGTCCATGAAATCGTGCGCCCACCTTTCCACATTGTAGCGTTCGAGCCGCTTCTGCATTGCTTCGTTCCTTCTTATCTGATCTTGCCCGGGCATCTCCAGTGCCTGTTTGATCGCGTCGGCCATTTCCTCTTTATCGTTCGGGTTCACCACGATGGCTTCACCAAGTATCTTGGATGCCCCGGCCATCTCGCTGAGGATCAGGACTCCGGTCTTGTCTTTCCTGGTGGCGATATACTCCTTCGCGATGAGATTCATGCCGTCTCTGATCGGCGTGACCAGGGCAACGTCGCCGACGTTGTACAGGGGCACCAGGTTTTTGAAAGGCAGGAAACGGTACAGGTACCATATCGGCATCCAGCCGATCGTGCTGTACTTGCCATTGATCCGGCTGATCAATTCA
>JACUUY010000080.1 GCA_014859085.1 Caldifarciminota bacterium | reverse complement strand
CACGATATCAATGAAATAAAAGAAAAAATGGCAAAGATAATTGAGAAACAAAAGATTGTCAAGGCAATGGAAAATTTGCAAAAGCAAAGCTATGTAGTAAAGGAGCGTGAATTCTATACAATAAACATTGAGCGACTCTTAGTACGAGAAGATAGAACAAATTATTCTGTTGGCGACTTGTTTAAGTGAAGGAAGAAAACACTATGCCCACTGTAATTATCAACCATCAACCATCTTTTTCAAATCATCGGTCCATTCCGGCACTGCTATCCTGAATATGGTATCAATCGTCTGGCGAAAGCCCTCATCAAGACCGAATTGTTCAAGCGCTCTCAATTCACGTGGACAGACCCGGCATGGCGAAAGCAGTCTATAAAATTTCTCAATCAGTTCTTTGGTAATCTTCTTCATCTCATTATTTCCCTTTCTCCCTTTCTCCCTTTCCCCTTATCTCCCTTTCTCTTTCGCGCCCTCTTCTTTTTATATCATATTTATAATACGCCGCACACGAACCTTCCGATGAGACCATGCAGGGGCCAACCGGCGACAGGGGCGTGCACCTCTTTCCAAATAGCACACAATCAGGCGGTAAATTTAGACCCAATAACACATTGCCACATATACATCCTTTGGGTTCGATAGATTCGGTAATTTTTAACTGGAATTTTCTTGCTGCGTCATAACCTTCGTATCTATCCTTGAATGCCAGACCCGAATTTTTTATCTTACCTATACCACGCCAATATGCATCGGAGACCTTGAATACCTTATTCAATATCTCCTGCGCCTTTATATTGCCTTCTGGCTTAACCACGCGTTTATATTCAATATCAATCCGGGGATCATCTTCGGCGATCTGCTGCGAAAGACTTATCACGCCCTTTAATATATCTACCGGCTCGAATCCGGTAACACATCCCGGTAGACGATGATCTCAACCAGATCCGCGAGGTCGTTGCCGTGCCCTATTCTTACTACCAGTACCAGAACGTCGATTACGGCAGCGTTAAAGGATTCGAGATCAATCTCCAGAAACGCATGTTAGACGCGTGGGCGCTTGGCGTGGGCTACACGCTCCAGTTTGCCAAGGGCACGGCCGCGGATGCCGTCGAGTGGTACAACGACCATTACTACTATAACATCGATGTGCCGGTCATCGACTACTGGCTTGATTTTGACGAGCGCCATATCCTGAACGCGAACATCGATGTCGAGCTGCCCGGCGATTTCCTCTTGATACCGCTGCAAAACTTCAACAATTCGTTCGTCTTCTCGTACCACTCCGGTACTCCTTTCACGCCGCGCGACCTGCGCGGCAACCGGCTGGGCGACGAGAATTCCGCGCGCACGCCCGGTTACTGGAATGTCGACTGGAGCTTGAGCCGCCAGTTCAGGCTCGGCCCGGCGAATCTTGCCTTGCGGGGCATGGTGCTCAATCTCTTCGATACCGAGCAGATCATCGAGGTCCATGAGACGACCGGATGCCCGACGGATCACGGCGATCCAGAGCCTTCGCTCGATCAGTTTGGATACACTTCCATTACGAGCACGCGCTATTCGCCCCAGACTGATTTTAACCATGACGGTCTCGTGACGCCGGTCGAGGCAAAACAGTCCTACGTGGCGGCACAGCGCGATTACTACTTCGATGCCCGTAACTATCTGCCCGGTTTCCGGGCCCGTCTGGGCATGGGTATCATGTTCTGAACAGGAACCAGGCATTCAGAAGAGCGAAGCCCCCGCGCCCGCCGACGGCGGGCGCGGAGCTTTTCACCCGGTGGCAATTGACAGAGGATTGGTTTCATTCTATAATGGAAAATGCGGAACATGATCAAGATAGAGCCGATGACCCGTGATGACATACCGTTCGCGAAGTCACTCACCGACATCGAGCAGTGGGGCCATCTCGAAGAGGATTTCGGCCGGTTCATTGAGCTCAATCCGGCCGCCTGTTATGTTGTCCGGTACGATGGCGCGCGCCGGGATCGTAACCAGCGCGGTCTATGGAGATTACGCATTCCTCGGGAATCTGATCGTCAGAAGGGATTTGCGGGCGCAGGGTACGGGGCTGTTGTTGATGGAGGCAGCCATTGCCGGGCTCGATCAGCGGGGCATTAAAACCATCGAACTCGACGGTGTTTTCAAGGCGGTGGATGCTTATCGTCTGCTGGGCTTCAAAGACAAGTATCTGTCGTTGAGGTTTGCGCGGCCGGCAGCGCCAGGACTTGACCACGGAGGCATGCAACCGGACTGCCGCGCCGTGGATATCGGTGAGATACTGAGGTTTGACCGGGACCAAGTGGGGTTTGACCGGAGCGCTTTTCTCGAACATCTGCTGAAGTTGCATCCCGGGACGACCTTCTGCGTCGGGCGCCACGCGCTTTCGGCCTACGGGGTGACCCGCGTGCGGGCCACTGGCGTCGTCCATATCGGACCGCTCGTTGCCGAAAGCGCGGAAGCCGCTTCGTTCCTGCTTGCGCTTGTTTGCCGCGTCCATGCGGACCGCGACCTGACGATCGGATCGCCCGGTATAAATGCGGCGGCGATCGAGGCGGTGCTGGAGCAGGGGTTCTTGCACCGGAGGCCTTCCCTGCGCATGTGGCGCGGCCGGCGAATCGCGTATGAGCGCGGTGTCTACGCGATCGTTTCAGCGGATGCGGGGTAGAACCCGCTTTTTCCATTGAGACCCTGGCTGGCGGGACAGGTAAATATTGACTTTCAGCCCGCGCGAAAGTATAATAGCCGTGAAGTTGTCCACTACGCCGGCCCGCAATCCTCAATGCGTATGGAATTAGAGAGGATCGTCGTCGGCGCGCTCGCGACCAATTGCTACATTCTCAAGTCAGATAAGACCGGGATCATTGTCGATCCGGGCGACGAGGCGCGGAAGATACTGGCGGCGGCCAGCGGCCTGGATATCCAGATCATACTCGCGACACACCGGCATTTCGATCATGTAGCCGCGCTGGAGCCGGTCAAGCAGGCGTTAGGCGTGCGGGCTGCGATCCACGGGCTCGACCGCGTCTCTGGTTTCGACGCGGAGCTCAAAGACGGGCAGGTGATCGAATTCGGCACTGACCGGCTGACGGTGATCCACACGCCCGGTCATACGCCGGGCGGCTGCTGTTTTTTGATCGGCGGCGCGCTCATTGCCGGCGATACGCTCTTTCCCGGCGGTCCGGGCAATACCTCATATGCGGGCGGTGACGAAAAGGCGATCCGGCGCAGCATACGCGAGAGACTGATGGTTTTGCCGGATGAGACAGCAGTATACCCTGGGCACGGCGAAAGCACGACGATCGGCCGGGAGAGATCACTGTATTGAAGACGGCTTTCGAAGGTCCGGGTTTGGTCTGTAAGCATGAGGTGCTCTGCATGTACGAATCTGATCTGAAAGAGAAGATGAAAATGGTCGACGCGCTCGTGCCGCTCGAGGTGCGCGCTTATGACCGGCCGGCTGAGGTTGGCATCCTGCCGCGCGCGGCCGTCGCCTCGCGCATTGCCGCGGGCGCAATGATCTTTGTCGCTTCCAGCGCGCGGACGCCGGTCGCTTACCTGTGCGCGACGACGAAGGAGTGCTGGATCGGAGAGATCGATGACTGGCTGCTGGTCAGTCCGGGAGAAGTGTATTTTTACGATGCGTACACCCGGCCCGAGTGGCGCGGCAAGAAGATCTATTCCCGCCTGATCTGCGCGGCGGCCGGGTACTTCAGACAGAGGTCGTATGAGCGCGCGATGATATTCGCGACCCGGCGTAACGCGCGCTCGATTAGAGGGATCGCGCGCTGCGGGTTCGATCGTTACGCGACGGTCCGCTACTGCAATTTCATGGGCTGGAAATCCTGGACGATCAGAGTAGGAGAGCGGCATGTCGGCTCGCGCCTGCGCCTGGAAAACTGAGCGGCTGTCAGCGCTCGAGAAGGTGTGGCATGGGTTGTTCGCGCTGACGCGCAGGCCGACACCTTTTGTGAGTTATGAGTGGTTTGCAGCACTCGCGCGATGCATATTGAAATGCGACCCGGAAGTGCTGGTCTTCGTGGAGGACGATGCCGTGACCGGGATCGTCCCGGCCGGTATCGCGGACGGCAAATTGAAAATGATCGGCGATGAGCGGGTTACGGACATGAGCGGAATCGTCAGCACGGCCGGCCATGAGGAGAGAGTTGCCGAGGGATTTGCCCGCCTGGTGGATGAGCGCGGCCTCGGTCTCGATCTGTTCCCGCTGGAGGCGGGCAGCCCCTTAGTGGCAGGTCTGCGCGACCGGCTGACCGGTGTCGTGGTCGAGAAAAAAGATGCATGTCCGCTGCTCGCTCTACCGCAGAAATGGGATGACTACCTGGCCGGTCTTGACGCTAAAGCACGCCATGAGCTGCGCCGGAAAATGAGGAAAATAAACGGAGACGGCACGGTCCTGCAGGACGTCAGTCCCCGGGATATCGAGATATTGTTCAGGTTAATGGTACTTTCGGATCGCGGCAAGGACGAATTTCTCACGGCCGACATGCGTCCATTCTTCAGGGAGCTGGCCGAAGTTTTTGGCCGGAGCGGCTGGCTGCGGATGCGCGCTTTGCTCGCCGGTCAGCGGCCGGCCGGCATCGTCCTGGCATTCGGGTTACAGGGGCGTATCTATCTCTACAACATGGGGTTCGATCCTGAATATCAGGATCTATCACCCGGCATCGTGACGATCGCGCTCGATATCAGATCGGCGATCGATGAAGGGTACCGTTATTATGATTTCCTTCGGGGCGGCGAGGACTACAAGTATCGTCTGGGCGCCGTGGATCGGCAGACCGTGAGGGTCGCGCGATGAGGATCTGCGTCGTGTCCTATCACGCTTCGCCCATGGCCCGCGTTGGCGCCGGAAAGTCGGGCGGCATGAGCATCGTGATCCGGAGTCTGTACGGGTATCTGGCAAGATTCGCGGAAATCGATATCTTTACACAGGGCAGCCGAGGGATCATCGAGCCGGGTCCGCGCATGAGATTGATACATATCGCCGAGCACGATCCGCAGCGGTTCGCGGCGGCGATCGCCGGTCATCATCACCGGCGTCAGTATGATCTCATGCATACGCATTACTGGTCTTCAGGGGTCGTCGGCTTGTATGCACGGCGCGGGCTCAGGATACCATGGCTCCACACGCTGCATACGGTCGAAGTCCTCAAAACCATGCGCCGGGACAAGACGAGGATCGAGATCGAAGAGGAGATCATGCGCGCTTGTGACCTGGTAGTGTCGCCGACGCGGCAGGAAGCGGCCGCGATCAGCGCGCGGTACCCGGAGGTGCGGGTGATAACGATCCCGCACGGTGTCGACACCCGGCGTTTCACGCCGACCCGGAATGGACACCACAATATTCTCTTTGTGGGCAGGATCGAACCGATCAAAGGGATTCACTTCTTGATCGACGCCTTGAAGATCCTCAAGCTCGATGTCGGCCTGACCCTGGTCGGCGGGTCTTCAAAGGGCGCGGCGAATCTTGAGGGTATCAGGACGTACGCCGCCGGCCTGCCGGTCGAATTCGCGGGGCAGGTGGAGCACGACCGGCTCGCCGGTTATTACAGCCGGGCCGCAATGCTTGCGGTCCCCTCTCATTACGAGTCATTCGGCCTGGTCGGGCTGGAAGCGATGGCTTCGGCGCGGCCCGTGGTGGGATTCTCCCATACCGGGTTGCAGGAAACGGTCGGGCGTGATGCGGGTATCCTGGTAAAAATGGGCGCCGGTGATCTGGCCCGGGCGATCCAGACGCTGCTTGCCGACCATGGGCTCCGTTACCGGTTGGGCCGCCGGGGCTGGCAAAAGGCGCGTGCGTTTGACTGGTCGAGGATCGCACATATCTATCAGAGGACATATGAGAGGATCATCGAGGAAGAGGAATAGGCTCATCATCATGGCGCATCCGGACGACCCGGAACTGGCGTGCGGCGGGAGTATCGCGCGCTGGGCCGGAAAGGACAGCGTCTGCAACGTTATCGTTTCATGCGGCGAAAAAGGCACCTGGGACCGGAACGCTTCACCCCTGCTCGTTGCCGAGAAAAGGGAGCAGGAGGCAAAGAAAGCGGCCCGGTGTCTGGGTGTGAAGCGGGTCGTGTTCCTCCGCCATCCAGACGGCGAGGTCGCCCGCATGAAGACGCTCAAACTCGAGCTGGCCGCGCTCATTCGCCGGTTCAAACCCTACACCGTGGTCACCCATGATCCCTGGTCCCGCTACTTCCATCCGGACCACCGGGCGACCGCGCACGCGGTCATTGATGGGATCATGATCGCGCGCGACTGGCATTTCTATCCGTTCTTGCTGGAGATCGGCTTGAAACCCCACCGGCCCGGGGAATTACTCCTGGGCATCACCGAGCAGCCCAACTGCGTGATCGACATCACCAGGACGTATGAGAAGAAGATGAAGGCGATCAGCATGCACAAGAGCCAGTTGGGCCAGTTGCCACTCTGGCAGAAGCGCGTCCGCCAGCGCGTCGTGAACGAGGGCGCTCTTGCCGGCTACCGGTTCGGCGAGGGTTTTCACCGGATGCGGATTTGAGGAACGCGGGGAACGATCGGAGACCGGTTATGCCGGGTAGGGCAGAAAGCAAGCGCGGACACGGAAACGGAAACGCTCCTGGCGAGCGCATATTTGAATTCCGCGGCGTCGACCGGAAGAAACTCATGTTCTCTTTCGCCATCACGGTCGTGGTGATGGCGGTCGAACTGGCCGGCGGCGTGCTGACCTGCAGTATTGCATTGGTCAGCGACGCCGGGCACATGTTCACCCATGCTTTTGCGATCGCGATCAGCCTGATCGCGATCAGCGTTGCCCGCCGCGCGCCGTGCCACCACCGCACGTTCGGGTTGTACCGCGCCGAGATACTGGCCGCGTTCATCAACGGACTGTTCCTGCTCGGAGTGGTCGCTTTGATTATGTACGAGTCGGTTCAGCGGATCATCGAGCCGCACGATGTCCTGGCGCGGGACATGTTGATCATTGCCCTTCTCGGCCTGATCGTGAACATCGCAAGCATCGCGATCCTCCACGGCAGCCACAAGCGCAACATCAACATCAAGGGTGTCTTCTACCATCTCGTGGCCGATGCCGCGTCGTCGGTCGGCATCGTTGTCGCCGCGATCCTCATACATTACACGCGGTGGAATATAGTTGACCCGATCGTGAGCATCGGCATTTCACTGGTGATCGTATTCTGGGCGATCGGCATACTCAAAGAGTCGGCAAAGATCCTGCTCGAGATGGCGCCGGCCTCCATGAACGTCGACATCATTATCCATGACTTGAAAGAAAGGTTCCCGGAGATCAAGCAGCTGGAGCATGCCCATCTCTGGATGATCACGGCGGACATGCCCGTCTTCTCGGCGCACCTCCTGCTCGACGATACCCATCAAAGCGCCGGCGCTCAGAACCGTCTGATATCGGACATCAATTGTTACCTGTGCGATAAATACCACATCATGGAGTCGACGATCCAGATACTGAGCGAGGGCGATGCGGGGACGTGTCCGCTGACCCCGGGTTCGAAAGACAGGTAAGTACTGCTGGATAACGGCGCGTGGTTTGTGTGAGCCTTGCGACCGGTCAATCTTCGTAGTGGTCCAGATCGAGTTTGATCGAGATGAAATTAAGGATATCTTTAAGCGCGATCAGCCCCAGCAAATCGTTGTTCCTGACCACCATGAGCCGGCTGTTGCCGGTGCGTTTCATCTGGGAAAGGACCCGGACGATGTCGGTCTCCGGGTCGATCGTGTTCTCCTTCGAGCACGTGTGCGCGATGTCGCCCGCGGTCTTTTGTGTCCAATTATTCTTGGGCACCTCACGGATCTGGTGCGTGCCGACGCAGCCGACCAGCTTGCCGCCGAGCACGACCGGGAACATCTTGTAGTGATGCTTGTAGACATATTCCTCGACCAGTTCCTTCACGCTGATATCCGGGGGAACGGTGACCGGATCCTTGATCATCAGATTCATCACGGTTTCCCCTTCGAGCGCCTGGCGCGTTATCAACTGCTGGTACGACATGCGCGCCGCGTTCTGCAGGAACATGCCGATCATGAACCACCAGATGCCGCCGATGAGATTCCCGGAGAAGAACTGCACCATGCCCATGGCAATGAGCAGGAAGCCGAAGGCCGTGCCGATGCGCGACGAGAGGCGTGTTGCCCAACCGATGTTGCCCTTCCATTTCCAGAGGATCGATCTGAGCACGCGTCCGCCATCGAGCGGGAAGGCCGGGATCATGTTGAACCCGGCGAGTATCAGGTTGATGAAAGCGAGATATCCGATCACGCCGGTGACCGGTATGGGCCAGGCCACTGCCCGGCCGGCGGTCTGCAAGCCGAAGAACACGAGGGCAAGAACGACGCTCGAGGCCGGCCCGGCGATCGCCATCAAAAATTCGGCCCGGGCGCTGGGCGGCTCCTGTTCCATCTGGGCGACACCGCCGAAGACAAAAAGCGTGATCCCTTTTATCGGGAGACCGAAACGCCGGGCGACGAGGGAGTGGGAGAGTTCGTGGAAGACGATCGAAAAGAACAGGCCGAACGCGCCGAAGACACCCATCCACCAGTATGCCGCCTGGGGAAGATCTTTGAAATAATGGGGGAATAGCCCTTTGGCCAGTGACCACGTAATGAGAAAGGCCAGGAGCAGCCAGCTGATGTCGATCTTGACGTCAAAGCCGAACAGGGTGAAAAGGCGGATCGATCGGCCGAACATGTCAGGTCCTCCGGATCAAAGTTCCGGCTCGCTAACGGCTAACTTGCTGAAGAGGGCCGCGCCGAGTATGCCGGCATCGTCACCGAGCGAAGCCGGCACGATCTTGAAGCGCCGGTGTTCGGCGCCCATTACCATGGACCGCGCGGCTTTTCGGATCGGCGTGAAGAGAATGCTGCCGGCGCGCGCAATGCCGCCGGCGATGACGACGATCTCCGGGTCGAACAGGGCGAGCAAATTCGAGACGCCGGTGCCGATGTAATAGCCCGTCTCGGCGAAGACCTCGCGGGCAACGCGGTCGCCGCGCCTGGCCGCGCGCGCAATGATCTCCGGCGTAAGGACCTCATATTCTGCGAGCACGCTCTTCTGGCGGGCCATTTTGCTCCGGGCGCGCGCCACGATGAATTTCGCGCCGGCGTAGCGCTCGACGTGGCCACGAAGCCCGCAGACACATTTTGGTCCCTGGTGGTCAATTACCGTGTGCCCGAATTCGCCGGCAAAGCCGTTTGCGCCGAAGAGCAGCTTACCTTCACAGATCGCGGCACCGCCGACTCCGGTACCGATACTGAAGAGGAAGACGTTGTCGTGACCGCGGGCAACGCCGAATTTCCACTCGCCCAGGCAGATCGCGTTCGTGTCGTTGAGGATACGGACCGGCCGGTCGAACTCGGCGCGGAGGATCTTTGCCAGCGGCACGTCGCTCCAGCCCCGGAGGTTCGGCGAATATCTGACCACGCCCCGGTGTGAGTCGATGATCCCCGCGACGCCGATGCCGATGCTGCGCGCGTCCCGGTGCAGCGGCGCGATCGCCGATTTTATCTGCCGGAGCGAACGTTCGAACCCGCCTTGGGCAAACGTGTCCGCGGCAATGCGCCGGGATATCCGGCGGCCCCTGACGAGCGCCGCCGCGATGTTGGTGCCGCCGACGTCGACCCCGACGATGGCGTCGCTTTTCATGATTTGCGCGCGTGTCCCTGCACGTTATCCGCCGATGGTGTCCGTGTCCATGTATCGCTGCAGAACTTCCGGTATCTTAATGCGGCCATCCGGCGTCTGATAGTTCTCGACGATCGCGATGAAGGTACGCGGTGTGGCCAGGCCCGATCCGTTCATCGTGTACACGTAATCGACGCCTTGCCCCGGCTTGCGGTAGCGGATGTTCGCGCGCCGCGCCTGATACTGCTCGTAGCAGCTGACCGAAGATACCTCGAGCCATTCTTTCATGCCCGGCGCGTAGACCTCGAGGTCGTAGGTGATCGCCGAAGCGAAGGTCATGTCGCCCGTGCACAGGAGCATGATCCGGTACGGCAGTTTCAGTTCTTTGAGCACGGCCTCGGCGTCGCCGAGAATTCTTTCGAATTCCGGATACCCCTGCTCGGGCGTGGCGAATTTGACGAGTTCGACCTTGTTGAACTGATGGACGCGCGTGATGCCGCGGACTTCCTTGCCGTAAGAACCGGCTTCGCGCCGGAAACACGGGGTATAGGCGACATAGCTGATGGGGAGTTCCTTCTCGGGTATGATCTCTTCGCGGTGCATGTTGGTCAGGGGCACTTCAGCGGTCGGCGTCAGGTAGAACGCGTCGTCCCGGCATCGGTACATGTCCGCTTCCAGTTTCGGCAGCTGCCCGGTGCCGTACAGGCATTCGGCCGGGTTGA
>JACUUY010000079.1 GCA_014859085.1 Caldifarciminota bacterium | reverse complement strand
CGGGGTAATAAGGTGTACAAGCGGCAGATGACAACCGATGAGTTCGGAGTAGGCTACGTGCAGTTTGTTCTCGCCGATGAGGTCAACCTCGGCGACTACACGATCCGGGCGATTCTGGGCGCGGAGAAGGTTACGAAGACGGTCAATGTCAAGAAGTATGTTCTGCCCAAGTTCAAGATCGATCTGACGACGGACAAAGAGTTCTACCTTCCCGGTGAACCAGTCGAAGGCGACATAGACGTGCAGTACTTCTTCGGTAAACCGGTTGCCGGGGGCAAGGTGCGGATAACGACGTACAAGTACGACATCGGTTTTCAGCAGGAATCGGTGATCGAAGGCAGGACCGATGAACGAGGGCTCTACCACTTCAGCTACCGCCTGCCCGATCACTTCGTCGGGCAGCCGCTTGAACAGGGTGATGCTTTTGTGCGTCTCGATATCGAGGTGATCGACCTGGCCAATCACAGCGATAAGCTATCAGCGAAGAAGAAAATCGTGCAGGATGTGATCAGTCTCGCCGTCATTCCAGAGGGCGGTAGTCTGCGGCCGAACCTGAAGAACCGCATCTATGTTCTTGCCACGTATCCGGACGGCGCTCCCTGCCGGGCTCAAGTCGAGATGCGTGTGGATGTGGATGGGCGTATCCTGAAGGGGCGGACCGATGACTATGGTATCGCGGAATTTGAGATCACGCCGCGCAACTCCAAGGCAAAGATCGAAGTCAGGGCGACCGATGAAAAGGGTGAAACGGCCGCGGTCGCGCGGACCTTCGATTTGGATACGAGCCAGGACCAGCTCATAATGAGAATGGCGCGCGGCATTTTTTCGGTTGGCGAGGTGGTCGATCTGACGTTCCTGACCACGAGGAGTTCCGGCCGCGTCTATCTCGATGTCATCAAGGATGATCAGACGATAATAACCAGGTCCATTCCGATCACGGATTACCAGGGTCGCCACCGGCTCAATCTGACCCCTGAACTGAGCGGGTCGGTCTGGCTCCACGCCTACATGGTCACTCAAGCCAGCGATATCGTGCGCGATTCGCGCTTCTGCTATGTCGATGCGGTCGATGATCTCCTGATCGACGTGCTCAAGGACCAGGACCAGTACGTCCCGGGCCAGGACGCTGAGATATCATTCACGGTCACGGGCCAGGATGGCCGGCCCCGCGTTGCCGCGCTGTGCGTTGCGGTGGTGGACGAAGCGGTTTTTACCGTTTCCGAACTGCAACCCGGCCTGGAAAAGGTCTACTTCAAGCTGGAACAGGAGATAATGAAACCGCGGTATGAGATCCACGGTTTCACGCCGGTCGACATCGTGGAGATGAAGGCAAGGGAAGCGCGGGCCGAGAACGTAATGTTCTCCACGCTCGTGCCCAAGAACCACTATCCGGTAAGTTATGCCACGCCGCAGTTGGTCAGCGAGAAGATACTATCAGGATTCTATCCGAAACTGGAAGAAGCGCGGCTGGCGATCTTCAAGGCACAGAATAAATATTTCGACCGGCACAGGGAATACCCGGAAAGCGGGATCGCCCTTGAGGCATTTATAAAGGAGGGCTTGCTCAAGGAACAAGACATTCTCGATCCCTGGGGCAGGCGGTATCACGTGCATTCGCCGGAAGTGCATTTTCAGTATTTTTCGATCGCTTCGGCCGGTCCGGACGGCATCATCGACACCGGAGATGACATTGCGGAGATGATGTGGGCCGAGGAATTCTTGTTGAAGGGTGAAAGGGATGCTCGCGTGCTCATGGCTCCGGCCGGCATGATGCGCGAATCGATCGGATCGAGCCAGCCCGAGGGCGGCCTCCAGCCGCCGGAAAAGGAACCCCGGCTGCGCGAATTCTTTCCGGAGACCTTCGTCTTTGAACCAGCGCTCATTACCGACGCAAACGGCCGGGCAAGCCTTCTGGTGGCCGTGCCCGACGCGATCACGACCTGGCGCATCACGACGTTTGCCTCCTCGCGGGCCGGTGAACTCGGATCGATCCTCGCCGACCTGCGCGTGTTCCAGGATTTCTTCATCGACGTCGACCTACCGGTCGCCCTGACCGAAGGCGACGAGATCTCCATACCGGTGGCTATGTACAATTACCTGTCCGGGAGTCAGCGGATCAGGATCGTGCTGCAGGAGGAGGATTGGTTCGAGATCCTGGGAAAAGCGGAGATCGTCAGGGACATCGAGCGTGACGGGGTGAGCGTGGCGTACTTTCCGATCCAGGTGAAGAAGATCGGCCACCACTCGATCGTGGTCCGGGCATACGGCGATGTGAAATCGGACGCGATCAAGCGTTCAGTTGCGGTGCTGCCGGACGGCAAGTTGTATGAGCAGGTCATCTCTGACCGGCTCGGCGGTAAAATCACGCAGACGGTCACTTTTCCCGCCAACGCGATCGAGGATGCGAGCTGGCTCGGGCTGAAGATCTTCCCCGGGATATTTTCGCAGGTCGTCGAAGGCCTGGACAAACTGCTCGGCGTTCCGTTCGGCTGTTTCGAGCAAACGACGTCGGTGACTTATCCCAACATCCTGATCCTGGATTACCTGCGGCAGACCGGACAGGTCAGGCCCGAAACCGAGCTGACGGCTGAGGAATACATCAGTCTGGGCTACCAGCGCCTGCTGACCTTCGAGGTGGCCGGCGGCGGCTTCTCATGGTTCGGCGATACGCTGGCAAACAAGGTGCTGACCGCTTACGGTCTGATGGTCTTCAATAACATGGCGCGGGTTTATGATATCGACGAGCGGCTCGTCGAACGGACCGCCCAGTGGTTGAAACAGAAGCAGAACGGGGACGGTTCTTGGTCGCCGGACGCCCAGTACCTCCATGCCGAGTCATGGGGGAACATTCAGAATAACGAGATCCTGCCGACTGCGTACATCTGCTGGGCGCTGGCTGAGATCGGCGACCACGGGGCCGAAGTCCAGAACGGGTTGAACTACCTCAGGAAGAATATAGGAAGCGTGCACAGTGCGTACATGCTAGCCCTGGTCGCGAATGCTTTTGTGGCCGCTGAGCCGAAATCTTCGACCACGGACGAGGTGTTGAAGAGATTGGTCGCCGTGGCCAAAACGGATATAGACGCGGCCTACTGGGGATCTGACATACCGTCGATCACTTTCACGCGCGGCCCAGGTGCGGACGTTGAGGCAACCGGGCTGGCCGCTTACGCCCTCATACGATCGGGCAAGTACGGGGATATGGTGAGCAAGGTGCTGACATACCTGATCCGAGCCAAAGACCAGTCCGGGGTCTGGTACACGACTCAAGGCACGATCATCGCGCTCCGCTCTTTCGTCGCGGCACTGGGCGGCATCAGCGAAGACATCGATGCGCAGGTCGCGGTCGTTATCAATGGCCAGGAGGCCGCCGCGCTTTCCATCAATAAGGACAATGCCGATTTGATGCATCTGGTCGATCTGGGCGGCTACGTGGAACCACAGAACACGATCGAGATCTCGGTCACCGGCGAGGCGAATTTCCTGTACGAGATCACCAGCCGGTACTATCTGCCGTGGGAGGTCGTACCGCGGGTCCAGAGACCGTCCCTGGCGATCGATGTCAAATACGACCGGACGAGCCTGACCGTCAATGATATCGTCGATGTCACGGCCGGCGTCCAGCTCATGGTGCCGGGCCGGGTTGAGATGGTGATCGTCGATCTCGGTATACCGCCGGGTTTCGAGGTCCTGACGCCGACGCTCGATGAACTCGTGGGCAAGACGATCGAGAAATACTCTCTGACGTCGAGGCAGATCATCATCTACCTCGACAAAGTGAGTTTCGGCGCGCCCGTCACGATCAATTACCAGCTCCAGGCGAAATTCCCGATACGGGCGAAAGTGCGTGCTTCGCGGGCCTATGAGTACTATAATGCCGAAGAGGGGGTATTTGACGGACCGGTTGAGATGCACGTCGGCGCCTGACCGGCAAGCGAATATTCTCCTTGACGCGCCGTATTATCCGGATATAATATTGTGTGCGCTCGGGCGCGTGGGCGCTCCGATCGGGTGCACGCCGTTTTGATTGTTCATAGAGAGGAGTTATAAAGGACGAGGATTATGAAAGCATATGAAGCAATGTTCGTTTTTCATCCGGACCTGACCGACGAGAAACTGGAGCAGAGTGTTCAAGCGGTCGAGAAGATAATAAAAGACAACACCACCGGCAATTTGAAGGTCGAGCACATCGGGAAGAAGACCCTTGCCTACAAGATAAAAAAGGTGAACGAAGGCTACTACATCAACTGCGATTTTGACGCACCGGCGACGGCGATCAGCAAGATCAAATCAGAACTGAAACATAGCGAGGATATTCTGCGTTATGTTATTTTTGCAAAGGATGCGAAAAAATGAGTGATATTCGATTGGGCTATCTGAACTCGGTCCATTTGATCGGTCGGTTGGTCGCTGACCCCGAGTTGCGGTACACGCAGAAAGGCGCGCCGGTCTGTGATTTTCGTATTGCCTCGAGCCGGCGTTTCAAGAACCGGGAGACCGGTGAGCAGCAGGAGGAGACGCTGTTCATAAACGTCGTTGCCTGGCGCCGTCAGGCAGAACTGGCAAATGATTACTTGAAGAAGGGCAGCGCGGTGCTCATTGAGGGAAGCCTGCGCTCACGCCAATGGGAGTCAGCTCAGGGCGAGAAGCGCTCGGCGATCGAGGTTGTCGCGTGGCGCATTCAGTTCCTCGATGCGCCTCAGGCCGGAGCCACGGCCGAACCGGTCGTCGAGACCGACGAAGAAACAAAAGACGATGGTGCAGTCGATACGCCCTTCTGATGCGAAAGGAGACAAATGCCGAAGAAGTGTCGTTTCTGTAGAGATCATGTTGACGAGATAAGTCATAAGGATGCGTCGTTGTTGAAGGGTTTTATCAATGAACGGGGCAAGATCCTGTCTTCGAGGATCACCGGTGTCTGCTCCTTTCATCAGCGCAGACTCTCACAGGCGATCAAGAGGGCGCGCGAGGTGGCTTTGTTGCCCTACGAGACAAGATGAAGGTAATTCTTCTGAAGGGCCTCGGCGGGTTGGGCAAACCTTATGACGTCGTGGAAGTGCGGGACGGCTACGCCAGGAACTATCTCTTGCCGAGAAAACTGGCCATGGCCGCGACCGATGGTAATATCAAGGGTCTGGAAAAATCAAGGAAGAGATTCTCGAAACAGATGGATAAGGCAAGAATGATGAGCATGGATATCGCCGAGCGGATCAATAATCTTTCGGTCAAAACCACGCTCAAAACGGGAATGGACGGCAAGACATTCGGCAGCATCACATCGGCGGACCTTGCGGCACTGCTGCTGGCCGAGGGTATCGAGGTTGACAAGAAGGACATCATTCTCAAGGAATCCCTGAAGCATCCCGGGATATATGACATAAGGGTTCATTTGGGCGAGAAGGTGGACGCGGTCTTCAAACTCGCGGTATTGGAACAAGGGGTATAGAATCCAAGAAGTCTTCGTAAATGCGGTCATTGAAGACCCGCAATGGCATACCTATGTTGTGCTCCTGAAAGAGAAATTCGGTGAGCGCACGCTGCCTATCTGGATCGGCGAGAACGAGGCAATGGCAATTGCGCTCATCCTGGAGGGCGTCAAGCCAAAACGCCCGTTGACCCATGACCTGCTGAAATCGGTCCTTGATGTTTTCCAGGCCAAGGTATCGAGGATCGGTATTGTCGATCTGAAGGACGAGACATATTATGCAAAGATATTCGTCGAGGTCGATTCAAAGGTTTTCGCGATAGATGCCCGTCCGTCCGATTCTATCGCTCTCGCATTGCGTACGAAGAGCAGTATATGGATAAGCAACGAGATCCTCAACGCCAACGGTTTCGTGGGTGACAAGACGGTCGACGAATTGAAGCGCCGGCTGCGTAACACAAAGCCCGAATCATTCGGCGAATTCGATTTTGGGCGGTAACAAGCACAAGCAAATTTGAAAACAAAAAGGAACGTCGTCGACCTCAGCAGGGTATCACATCCGGAAAGAAAAATGATCGACGGGATAATCAAGATGAAGGAACGGGCCGTCGGCAAGTTGATGGTTCCGAAAAACGAGGTCGTCGCTCTGACTCATGACACGCGGCTTGATCACGCGGTCGCGGTCTATCAGCAACGTCATTTCTCAAGATATCCGGTTTTCTTCAAGGGTATGGATCAGATCGTGGGCATGCTCTATATTAAGGACATATTCTCTTTCTGGAATGATTACCGTGACTATCCGGTAGTTGAATTCGTGCGCCTGCCGTATTTCGTATACGAAGACCGTCCGGCGCTCAACGTATTCTTGGAACTGCAGAGATTGAAGCTCTCCTTGGCGATCGTGATCGATGAATTCGGCGGGGTGTCAGGCATCGTTACGGTCGAGGATCTGATCGAGGAAGTCGTTGGCGAGATCGAAGACGAGTTCGATGTGCGGAAAAAGCCGCTGATCGAGAAGATATCGGACAACGAGTGCTATTTGAATACCCGGATGGAGATCGACGATTTTGCCGAACGCTTCGGGGTCGCCATCGATGAGGAGGACGCGTCGACGGTCGGCGGACTCATCCTGAAGCATGCCGATCGCATACCCAAGGTTGGCGAGGAGATCCAGTACAAGAATTTCCTGTTCACGATCGTTGAAGCAACCCGCCGTAAGATCAACAAGGTCAAAGTCCGCATCCTCTGAGTCTTCGACTCATCGATTACAGCGATAAAACAGATTGATTGCGGAGATGCCGGATTTCTGACGAGTCTTCGATTCGTCGATTACAGCTATCGTCTTGTCAGGCTATTCCAGTAGTCTGTTTTGGAAATTCGTGCTTTGGATTTGTTTAGAGTTTAGGATTTCGTACTTCGGATTTTACTGCTAGGTATGTAGTATTTCGTAGATATGCCGTGCCGTACGCGGCCCGATGCCCGGTACCCGGGCGATCTCCTTTTCACTCGCTTTGCGCAGTCCTTCGACGCTGCCGAAGTACTTCAGGATCTCGTGCTTCCGGAATCTGCCGATGCCGATGATGTCGTCGAGCACCGATCTGGTGAGCGCTCGGCCGCGCAGTTTGCGGTGGTAACCGACCGCAAAGCGGTGCGCTTCGTCCCGCAGCCGCTTGAGCATGTAGAAACCTTGCGCCGTCTGCGGTACTGATATGACATTCCCCTGCGGGTCATAGAGTTCGTCGCTTCGCTTGGCCAGAGCAAAAACCGGAACCGGCATTCCCAGATCACGAATGACACGCCGGGCCGAACTCAATTGACCTTTGCCGCCGTCGATGAGTATAAGGTCGGGCCTGCGTTTCCGTTTTTTCAGGTCCTTGAGCCGGCGGGCCACGATCTCGCGGATCATGGCGAAATCATCCTGGTCCGGTGCGCGTTGGATGCGGTACCGGCGGTAATACTGCTTGTAAGGTCTGCCGTCCTTGAAGGCCACGGATGAACCGACCGCGAATTTGTCACCCAGATTCGATACGTCAAAACCCTCGATCCAGCGAGGCGGGTTCTCCAGATGCAGTCGGTCCTGGATATCAAGGAGGACCGCCGGGACCCGCGGCACAGAATGCCGGCTTGACGCTTCGCTCTCCGCATTCTTGGTCGCCCAGGCCAGGAGATTCTTGACCTCGCCGCGCGGTCTGACGATGATCTGCACGTTGTATCCCCGGCTTCTGAACCACCGCTCCTGGATCTTCCAGTCGCTGGGCATCGCGGCGATGACGATCTGCTCGGGCAGGAAGGAGATGTGCGTGTATATCAGTCGGATGAATGCGCTGGCGATCTCCTGGTCGATGCTCTGCGGGTCGACCTTCAGGTTGTAGATCTCTTTCGACAGGAGGCGGTTCTCGCGGATCCGGAGGAGACATGCCACACAATCGTGCCGGCCGCGTCTTATGCCGATCACATCCCGGCTGACATCGTCTTTCGTTACGATCTGCTGGTGCTGGGCTATCCTGCGGACCGCAAGCAACTGATCGCGCAGGATCTTCGCCGCTTCGAAATTCTCGACCCGGGCGTGCTGCCACATTTGGGTCTCGATGGCTTGTTCGAGTTCGTTCGAGTTGCCGCGCAGGAACGTTACGCTCTTATCGACCAGTCCGGCATATTCATCCTTGGTGATGCTCGCGGTGCACGGCGCGCTGCATCTCGACAGGTAATACTCGAGGCAGGGACGGGCGTATTTCCTGGAGAGATCCTTCGTGCACGAAACGAGCTTGAAGATACGGCACAGGGCATCGCGGGTCCGGCGCAATGCCCGGGCATTGGTGTAGGGGCCGAAGACAAGGGCGCCGTCGTCGGTGAGGTCGCGCGTGAACAGGATACGCGGAAAATCCTCCTGGATCGTGATCTTCAGATAGGGGAACTTCTTGTCGTCTCTCAACCGGATGTTGTATCTGGGTTTGTGCATTTTTATCAGGGATTCTTCGAGCGTCAGCGCTTCGACATCGGAGTTCGTGACGATCGTATCGAGATCGGCAACGTGTGAGACGAGCGCCGAACCGGCGTACGATGCCAGCCGCGCCTTCAGGTTCGACGCCTTGCCGATGTATATTATCCGGTTCTTCGGATCCTTGAAGAGATAGACACCGGGCAGGACCGGTGCCTTGTTGATCTTCTCTTTTAATTTTGCATTCATTGTCCGATGTCCGTCCGCTGCAGGGTTCTTGCTGGAACGGTTCGCGGCGACCCAGCGACTGCGGCTATCCTTTGACCACGCCCAGCGGTCTCATGCGCGCGACCTTGCGCGACAGGCCGGCATTGTGCACCGCGTCCACGACCATGTCGATATCCTTGTACGCCTCAGGCACCTCCTCGCGCAGCACTTCGCTGCTGGCCGAGAGGACGTAGATGCCCTGCGCGGCGAGTTCCTTATCTATGCTACGGCCGCGCGTTCTATCCAGCGCTCTGGTGCGCGACATGACACGGCCCGCGCCGTGGCAGGTCGAGCCGAATGTCTCGGCCATGGCCTGTTCGGTCCCGAGCAGGAGATAGGAATGCGTGCCCATATCGCCCGGGATGAGCACGGGCTGGCCGATGTCTTTGTATTCTGACGGCACCTCTTCATGGCCCGCCGGAAAAGCCCGGGTCGCGCCCTTGCGGTGGATGCACAACTCCTTGATCTCGCCGGCCACGCGGTGGTGCTCGAATTTGGCAATGTTGTGGGCGACGTCGTATATGAGGCGCATGCCCAGCGCTTCGGCGGACTTGCCGAGCGTCTTCTCGAACGATTCGCGGACCCAGTGCATGATGCACTGCCGGTTGGCCCAGGCATAATTCGCGGCGCACGCCATCTGGCTGAAATACGATCTGCCCTCGGGCGAGGTTATGGGCGCGCAGGCCAGCTGTCGGTCCGGGATCGAGATCCCGTATTTCGCGGTCGTAGGGCCCAGGGTCTTCACGTTGTCGTCACAAACCTGATAACCGAGGCCGCGCGAGCCGGTGTGGATCATGACCGTGATCTGCCCGACGTCTTCGATACCCATGGTCTGTGCGGCCGGCCGGTCGTAGATATCCTCCACGACTTGTATTTCAAGGAAGTGGTTGCCTGCGCCGAGCGTGCCAAGCTGGGGTCTCCCTCTCTGCAGCGCGCGTTTCGATACATTGTCCGGGTCGGCGCCGGACAGGGCGCCGCGCGCTTCAATGTGTTCAATGTCTTCTTTCCAACCGAACCCTTTTTTCACCGCCCACTGGGCGCCCTGGATCAGGACATCCTTGACCTCGTGCTCGTCGATGCGGATCTTGCCGGTCGAACCGAGGCCGGACGGCACGTTGTGGAAGAGAGCGCGGACCAGGTCCTTGATCCTGTCCTTGATGTCCGAATCCCGCAGGTCGGTGCGGAGCAGCCGGACCCCGCAATTGATGTCGTAACCGACCCCGCCCGGCGAGATGATCCCCTGATCAAGGTCAAAAGCGGCAACGCCGCCGATCGGAAAGCCGTAACCCCAGTGGATATCGGGCATGGCCATCGAATTGCCGACGATGCCGGGCAGGAAAGCCACGTTGGCGACCTGCTCCGGTGCCTGGTCTGATGTGATCTGCTCTAGCATTTTCTCCGAGGCGTAGATCAAGCCGTCGGTCCTCATGCCCGGTTTGTAACTGCGCGGGATCTTGTACCGGAAATCATCGACTTTCTCAAGTTTGCCTTGCCATGGCATGTGCGACCTCCTTCTCTACGCTATTATAATTCATTTGGCGGAATTGTCAATCCTACCCCGAAAACTCAACACCCAGCATGTTAGTAGGGGACCAGCTGGTCGTAAGAAAGGTGCTGTTGTGTTAATGACTCCAGTATGCGGCAATCCCGGATGTCCGAGGCTGGCACCGAGGCGTCTTGCATTCATCTCCAAGAGCATCTTGACACGTATATTTATTCTTGTATTATTCCATGGAGGATAAGGTGTGCAGATCATGGAGGTCGAACG
>JACUUY010000078.1 GCA_014859085.1 Caldifarciminota bacterium | reverse complement strand
AATACCCAGTCCCCTGGCACCGACATCGAGGATATCGCGCGCAAAGATCGGCATGCCCTAACCCAACCTGGTTGGTTTTGTTGCTTTTTGTTGCAGAAATCGCCGGAATATCGGGTCATTTTTCGGCGAAGGCCTTTTGTTGTCATAAGTTGTTGACTTTTGGGGTTGTAATTTCTGCTTCATTTTTTGTAGTATATATAGGTACTCATGGGATGGATGCCAAGAGTGTGCGGCGAGCAGGTCTATCACCACATATATGCGTGGGGAAACGACCGGCATCCTGTCTTCAAGTCCGCAACGCACTATGAAAAATACCTGGAGCTGCTTGAAGCACATACTCTCGCTGCTGATATTGGTGTCGTAGCTTATGCATTAATGCAAACCCACGTCCACTTGTTTATCTATGACCGGGAGAATATGATCTCCCGTTTCATGATGAGACTGCACGGCGATTACGCGCGGTACTACAACAAGGTGAACGAGAGGGTCGGTCATGTCTTCGGTGAGCGCTTCAACAACAAGATCGTATTGGCGAATCTGTACGGCAAATGGTTATCGAGGTATATCCACCGGCAGGCTATTGAGGCTTGCCTGGTCAAGGATCCGGCTGGTTATCCATGGTCCAGCTACCGTGTTTATTTGGGTCTGGAACAAAAAGCGTTCGTGCGGCCCGACGTGATATTATTGCAGTTCGGTGAAGACGAAAAGTGCCGGCGCGAATATCGGAAGTTCGTGCTCGCCGAGGATAATGGCCCGGTTGACTGGCAGAGGAGGGACAGGGGCACGATGGCCGGTATCGACCTGGTGCAACATATATGCCGGGAAGTGGATATAGAAGTATCGGTTGTGATGAAGCCGCGCGGAGCCAGAGCAAGGCAGCTGCGCCACCGCGTGATGAGGATCGCGGCTGAGAAGTACGGATGCCGGCCATTTCAGATTGCAGCTGTTTTTGGGGTTTCGCGGGCGGCGGTTTCCAGGGTGCTGGCATGAGCAAAAGTTAACAGAAGTAAGCAGGTTGGAAGTTGCGTTTTGGGTCTTGACAAATGCCAAATTTTGATTATAATGATAATGGAAACCATTTTCATTACTTATTAGGGGAGCTAATGGCATGATGGGAAAACATATGGGGCCGCCGTGGTGGCACGGTCGGTTCCGGGGCCGTGGTTATCGCATAACAGTGGCCCGCGAAGCAATTCTCGATGTCCTGAACAGAACGTCGGAGCACCTCAGCGCCGAGGATGTATATCTCGCGGTGCACAAGGTCCACCCGAATGTCGGGCTCACGACAATATACCGCACCCTGGAGCTGCTCGTGCAGCTGGGGCTCGTATTCAAATTTGATTTTGGTGATGGCCGAGCGAGGTACGAACTGGCCGAGACGCCAAAAGGAACCCGCCACCACCACCATCTGGTCTGCACGGTTTGCGGCCGGGTGATCGATTATACGGATTTCATTGACGATGAGATCGAACTGCTGAGCCGAACTGAGCAGGCCTTGTCTAAGAAGTTCAATTTCAAGATAACGAACCATCTGATCCAATTCTACGGTTTGTGCAACGAGTGCCATAGAAAGCAGTAAATTTTTTTGGGAGCAAATGAAAATCATTTTCATTAAAAACAACAATACGAAGGAGGTGATTTAGATGCCAGGTGGAGATAGAACAGGGCCTCTTGGAGCAGGGCCGATGACGGGTCGCGGTGCGGGTTATTGCGCTGGGTATCCAGCGCCCGGATATGCCAATCCGATTGGAGGCCGTGGCTGGTTTGGACGGGGCCGCGGACGCGGATGGTTTGGCCGTGGCGGCGGCCGCGGCTGGAGACACTGGTACGGGCCAGGACCGGGTTGGGTTCCATATGTGTATGGTGATCCGTATTACGGCACCCATGCCTATCCAGCATATCCTTATGCGCCGGAACTACCGCCGGGTGAAGAAATGAGTATGCTCAAGGAACAATCCAAGATCTTGCAGAACGAGTTAAAGGAAATACAGGAGCGCATCGGGACTTTGGAAAAAGCCCAAGCACAAGAGAAGAAATAGAGAAGTGAATGGGAGCAGGTGTGCATTTGTGCTGCTCCCATTCCCGGATTGTGGAGTAATGCAAAAAGGAGGAATGACTATGCGCATAGCAATATCAACAGACGGCGATTTTGTCTCGGCCCATTTCGGACGATGTCCGTCATTTACTATTGTCGATATCGAAAACGGTGAAATCAAGAAGAAAGAAATTCTGGAAAACCCAGGTCATCAACCTGGCTCAATACCACAATTTCTGCACGGAAGAGGTGTTGAGTATATCTTGGCCGGCGGTATGGGGCGTCGTGCAACAGGTTTCTTCAGTGAATACGGAATACAGGCGATTCTTGGCGTTGCCGGCAGAATCGACGAGGTGCTGGAGAAGCTCCAAAACGGCACTCTGGAAGGCGGCGAAAGTCTCTGCAAGCCAGGCTCAGGAAAAGGGTACGGACTGGACAAGACTGAATGCGATCATCCTGAAGGACATAAAGGTGAGCACTAATGAAGCCCCGTGGCTTCTGGCGAAGCAACGAGGGCACTCAATTTTACTGCCAAATCAGCGATTTGGGTAAAATTGGAGGAGGCAAACAATGAAGATTTGCATAACCGCACAGGGAAACACTCTGGAATCAGATATTGATCCAAGATTCGGAAGGTGCAAGTATTTTATTTTTGTTGACCCGGATACGCTTGAGTTTGAGGCAGTACAGAACCAGAATATTGAAGCCATGGGCGGCGCCGGAGTTCAATCTGGACAACTTGTCACAAGTAAACAAGTGAAAGCTGTATTAACTGGCAATGTTGGACCCAATGCATTTCAGACTTTACAGGCAGCCGGAATAGAAGTAATAACCGGGGTATCTGGGACCGTGAAAGAAGCAATAGAAAAATATGAAAAAGGCAGCGTCAAGCCAACGCAGACGCCGAGTGTTACTTCTAAATTTGGTTTGCCCGGAAATCAGAAGCAGGGATGATAAATAATAGCATAAAGAGCTTGGAACGTAGAATGGGGTTAAGAAAATTGAACTATGAATGAAAAAAGTAACGAAGATATAAAAGTAGCCGAAACCTTGAGCAAAATTAAAAACCGGTTGCTCGTCTTTTCCGGCAAAGGTGGGGTAGGAAAAAGTACAGTGGCGGCAAATCTCGGTGTCGCACTGAGTGAGAGGCAATTGAAAGTCGGGCTTCTTGATGTCGATATCCACGGACCAAATCTGGCGAAGATGCTCGGTGTTGAAAACGAAAGGCTTGTTTCTGCTGGAGAGAATAGCATCCTACCAGTTGCGGTTACAAAACATCTCTCAGTAGTTTCGATGGCATTTCTGCTTCAGGACAAAAATACGCCGGTGATTTGGCGCGGTCCGATGAAAATGAAGGTTATCCAACAGTTTCTCGGTGATGTCGTATGGGGGAACCTGGATTGGTTAGTTATTGACTCACCACCTGGTACTGGTGATGAACCACTCTCGGTTGCTCAATTGATTCCAGCAACCGGTGCGATTATTGTTACTACTCCCCAGGAGGTATCTCTTCTCGATTCAAGAAAGGCAGTGAATTTTGCCCGGAAGCTGAACCTGAAAATTTACGGCGTCATTGAAAACATGAGCGGACTCATCTGCCCACACTGTGGCAAGGTCATTAATCTGTTTAAAGAAGGCGGTGGCGAAAAGATAGCGCGAGAATTAGGCGTCACTTTCTTGGGCAAAATTCCTCTGGACCCCAAGATCGTCGAATCCGGCGATAGCGGCAAACCATTCTTTACTTATGATCAAGAGTCTCAGGCATCAAAAGCCTTTGGGCTTATTGTTGATAAAATTTTGAATACTAATAGTAAGCAGTAATAGCTTTGCCAAGGCGAAGGCCGGTGAGTTTGAATGCTTTGACTGGTGGCTGTGTCACAAGGAAATATCGATATAGTTTTCGAGAATTAACGAAGCGTTTCATATCAAAAAGGAGGTAATATGCCTCGAGGCGATGGAACCGGTCCTGCAGGACAGGGGCCAGGAACTGGTCGCGGATCAGGAAAAGGTGGAGGCCGTGGCCGGATGGGTGGTAGGGGAGCAGGCCTGGGCGGAAATTGCGTGTGCCCAAGTTGTGGCACAACTGTGTCACATCAAAGAGGTGTCGCCTGCTATCAAATGACCTGTCCGAAGTGCGGTTCAAAAATGGCGAGGAAATACTAATAGAAATGGAGGTAGTATGCCCATATATGAATATCGCTGTGAAGATTGCGGCAAAACCAGCGATGTTTTGTTTCTGAAAAGCAGCGAGAAAGAATCTATCATTTGTAAATATTGTGGTTCAAAAAAACTAAAAAAATTGATTTCTAAACCGGCCGCAGTGATTATAGGCAGCACACGTCCGAAAGGCGCAACCTGTTGTGACAAAACCGAACGGTGTGATAGCCCTCCCTGCTCGGATGATAATGTCTGCAAACGAGATTAGACCCTCATTTTGACACTGCTACGGAAAACCCACGGTGAGACTCACGGCGGGCATAAAACAAACAGGGTGTGTCTGTGTTCAAACAGCGCACGATGGGATATATGAAAATAAAAAAATGGTGGATGATTTTTTCACTGCTTTTAGCACTATACTTCTTAGGAGATAGTATGCAGTTAGCAAACATTCCGACACGGCCACCAGGTGAAGAAGCTCATACCATCACAATCACTATTCTCTATGATAATTACCCCTTTGATGACCGATTGAAAACCGGCTGGGGTTTTTCTTGTCTCATTGAAGGGTTAGAAAAAACAATCCTGTTTGATACAGGAGGTAATGGCGCGATACTCATGGATAATATGGGCAAACTCATGGTTGAACCATATGAAATCGATGCGGTCTTTCTATCTCACGAACATTGGGACCATACAGGTGGTTTGCAGGATTTCTTAAAACATAATTATAAAGCGGTTGTATATCTCTTGGCATCGTTCCCAGAGAACATCAAGAGTAGTATAACAAGTGCCGGTGCAAAATTTGTCGAAATTACCAGTCCGACATATTTTTGTGAAAGAGCTGGGACAGTTGGTGAACTCGGCACCAGCATCAATGAGCAATCCTTAGTAATCGAGACCAATAACGGGTTAGTAATAGTTACTGGTTGTGCACATCCAGGAATTGTTCACATTATCGAGGCTGCAAAAAACTACTTTGGAAAGAATGTCTATATGGTCTTTGGTGGTTTTCATTTGGGTGGTGCTAATGATTCTGCATTAAAAGCGATCATTGCCCAGTTCCGAAAACTAGGAGTCAAAAATGTTGGACCCTGCCACTGCAGTGGGGAGCGGTGTCGGGAGTTATTTAAAGAAGAATATATAGAAAGCTTCATTGAAATTGGTGTGGGAAGGGTCATTATCATTGAATGAAAAATGTCTTTGACCTTTATCCCGAAGAATATGATAACTGGTTCAGTAAGCACACATTTGCATACCTGACCGAACTTTTGGCATTGAAAAAGGCAGTTGGTATTAGCAAAAGAGGCATAGAAATCGGTATTGGAACTGGACGATTTGCCCAGATGCTTGAAATACCATACGGAATTGACACTGCGTTTCAGATGCTTAAAATTGCTAAGGTTCGTGGATGTAATGTCGCACTTGCGGATGCAAGAAAACTGCCTTTTAAAAACGATGAGTTTGGCTATGCCCTGCTAATGGTTACGCTCAGTTTCGTTAGAAATCCCAAAGGAGTGATAAGAGAGGCAAAAAGAATTCTCGCCGAAGACGGTAAATTAATTATCGGTATAATTGATAAAAATAGTAAACTCGGCAGATTGTATAGAAAAAAGGAAAGTGTTTTTTATGAGTCAGCGCGCTTCTTTTCCGCAGATAGAGTAATAAGATTTTTAAGAGAAAATAAATTTCACAGCATTAAAACATTGCAGACATTGTTCGACGATCCAGCAAAGATGCAAGGCATTGAAAAAGTTAAGAAAGAATATGGCAAAGGCAGTTTTGTTGTAATCGCTGGAATAAAATGATTATATCTTTTGCGAGCGGTAAAGGCGGTACCGGCAAGACGACAGTTGCGACGAATTTTGCTCTTTTTTTATCCCAGGAGACGGATGCTAAAAAGATTCAGTTTCTTGATTGCGATGTTGAAGAACCGAATGCCGCTATTTTCCTAAGGCCGAAAATAACCGAAACGAGCAGCGTGGGCATTCCGGTTCCGGTCATTGATTTTAGCAGATGCACCTTTTGTGGAAAATGTTCTGAAGTCTGTGCTTATCACGCGATCGCCGTAATCAATCCGACCCGGTATTCAAGAAGAGGAAATGAACCCGGTGCCAGAATGTCGCAGGACATGCCCGGTAAGTCAAAGAAAAACATTCTCGTTTTTCCTGAGCTCTGCCATGGATGTGGTGGTTGCTCTCTATTCTGCCCAGAAGACGCAATATCGGAAACGGACCGGGCAATCGGCGTCATTGAAGCGGGAACATCGGGGGCGATAGATTTCGTTCAGGGTAGGCTCAGTATTGGTGAGCCGATGGCGCCGCCGGTGATCAGGGTGCTGAAACAGAGAATTGAACGACCGTCCACACTGAGAAATGCAGGGAAACAACGAGCAAAAGCGCGATCGTCAATTGCCGATCGTCACTTCACTATCATCGATGTGCCGCCAGGCACTTCCTGCCCAATGGTTGAAGCGATAAGAGGCAGTGATTTCACATTGCTGGTTACCGAACCCACACCCTTTGGATTGAACGATCTCAAACTCGCGGTCGCTACCGTTAGGGAAATGGATATTAGGTGCGGCGTTATCATCAATCGTGATGGTATGGGTGACAGTGGCGTCACGGAGTATTGTGAGAATGCGGGCATTCCTGTAGTCATGCGTATACCGATGGATAGAAATATCGCGGTCGCATATTCCAAAGGCATTCCCATGATCAAAATCAACGCCGCATACCGTGATAAATTTCGTGAGCTGTATCAAAATATAGTATCTCTATCATGAAGCAAATCGTCGTTATCAGCGGGAAAGGTGGTACGGGCAAAACAGTAATTACCGCTTCGTTTGCGGTCCTGGCAAAGAACAAGGTGATGGTTGATTGCGATGTGGATGCGGCTGACTTGCACCTCTTGCTTAAGCCCCGCATAATAGAGCAGCATGAGTTCAAGGGATTGCCGAAAGCAAGCATTGACCATACCCGCTGTAATGGTTGCGGTGAATGTGTCTCACTGTGTCGGTACGGCGCCATTATTCAAACGGGAAGTGACAACTCAAGTGTCGAAATCGATCCTATTGCATGCGAGGGTTGCGGTGTTTGCAAATATGCCTGTCCAGTTGAAGCCATATGCATGGTGGATAATGTAGCAGGAGAGTGGTATGTATCAGAGACTGCGTACGGGCCAATGGTCCACGCCCGGCTGGGCATCGCGGCAGAGAATTCGGGGAAGCTGGTTACTACTGTACGCCAGCATGCGCGGAGCATCGCCGAGAGAGATGGAGCGGCGTATGTAATTATTGATGGACCGCCCGGTATCGGCTGCCCGGTCATTGCGTCACTCTCGGGTGTGGATCTCGCGCTGATCGTCACCGAGCCAACCCTTTCCGGTATTCATGATATGAAGCGGGTCATAGGTGTTGCTAAGCATTTTGGCGTACCCGCGGCTTGTGTGGTCAACAAGTACGACATTAACCCGGATAATACCGAGAATATTGAGCGGTGGTGTGCGGAGAATCGGTTGCCGGTGCTCGGTAAAATACCCTTTGACCTTTCGGTTACCGAATCGATTACTGCAGGTTTGCCGGTTGTTGCATATGCAGATAATGCGGTTACAATGGAGATAATGAAAATCTGGGAGCGGGCGAGATGATGGACGATATAGGGGATGAATTGCAGGCCGAGATCATGAATGAGATCAGAAAACGGTACAGCGCCACGGTCATTGGACACTGGCAGCAACCCCGGAACTGGGGCATCATGGGTGATGCAGATGGCTATGGCAAAGTGACCGGGCCATGCGGCGACACAATTGAGATCTCGGTTCAGGTCAAAGACCGCACCATTCAGAAATGCACGTTCGATACCGACGGCTGCGGCACCACGATCGCCTGCGCCAGTATCATAACCGAGATGGTGACCGGCAAAACGGTCATTGAAGCCCGGCGGATAAACGAGTCCGGCATTATCGAATTCTGCGGCGGCCTGCCGGATGACGACCGGCACTGCGCCCTACTGGCCGCGAACACGCTTCAGAAAGCGCTCGACGATTACGACGAGAGAAGAAGCGAAGCGTGGAAGAAGTACTACGCGAGATGAACCTGATCCTCATCGGCGGGGTGGCGAGTTTGCTGGCGGGTCTGGCCACCGGGATCGGCGCGCTCCCGGTTTTTGCGGTCCGTGACATTTCGGAGAAGTTCCTCGACGCGGCGCTTGGATTCGCCGCGGGGGTCATGCTGGCCGCAACTTCATTCAGCCTGCTGGTACCGGCCATAGCGATCGGCGGAGTGTGGAGGGCTGTGCTCGGCTTAGTGCTGGGTGCGGTATTTCTGGTCTTCGCTGAAAAATCGGTGCCGCATTTCCATCACGTGACCGGTATTAAAGGACCGTCGACGAATCTGACCAGGGTATCGTTGTTCATTCTGGCAATAACTATCCACAATTTTCCTGAAGGCATGGCCGTGGGTGTGGGATTTGGAAGCGGTGATATCGCGGCCGGAACCACGCTCGCAATCGGCATTGGACTTCAGAACATGCCCGAGGGTTTGGCCGTGGCGCTGAGTTTGTTACGAGAGGGGAGAACACGCACCACGGCTTTTCTGATCGCGCTGCTCACCGGCCTGGTCGAACCCGTTGGCGGGCTGATAGGCATCTCGGTTGTTTCTACGGCATCATTGCTGCTTCCTTACGGGCTGGCGTTTGCCGCCGGCGCGATGCTTTTCGTGATAAGCGAGGAGATCATCCCGGAGACGCACTCGAGGGGTAACGACCGTGAAGCAACAATCGGCGTGATTACTGGATTCATCGTCATGATGGTTCTCGACACGATATTTACGTGATCGCTTGTGAACGCTCCAACGGAGGCCGCGCGGGCTGATCATCGATGAAGGAGGGCTCACGATATGTTTGCTAAAATAGTGCACGAACTGAGGCACCATGCGCCATTCACGGTCTTGGGTACGCTGTCGGGCATCGCGATCATGTTGGTAATTTGGGCGGCGCGCGTGCCGCGCGCCTATTCGGATACGCTCTTCTGGATTTCGCATCCCGGACATGTTCTATTGAGCGCGCTGGTGACCGCAGCGCTGTTCCGCCGTAAAACAAGCGCCGGCTTTCTATCCACGTTCGTGATCGGTTATGTCGGCTCGGTCGGGATCGCCACGTTGAGCGATTCGCTCATCCCGTTCGTCGGAGAGTGGCTGCTCGACTTGCCCCATAAGGGCGCACATATTGGCTTCATTGAGAAGTGGTGGCTCGTCAATCCGCTCGTTGTGGCCGGGATAGTGATCGGCTACTTATGGTCGAGAACGCACATCCCGCACGCCGGCCATGTTTTCCTCAGCACGTGGGCGTCCTTGTTCCACATGACCATGGCATTGGGCGATCACATCATGCCGGTACAGATGATCATGATCCCGGTGTTCTTGTTCCTAGCCGTCTGGATCCCTTGTTGCACGAGCGATATTGTCTTTCCAATGCTCTTTGTCAAGAAACCGGAAGATTCCGTGCGTGAGGCATAAGATGCCCGGCACGTCTTCGGATTCTATGCTCAGTATATTACTCTATTGTGATCTATTTTTGCGGAGAGTGTCGCCGGTCTTCGCCGGCCCTCCGGTCGCGGCCGCTTCTGCGTTCCGGGCCCTTATAATTCGGATCCTGGAACTTCCTGCGGTCCTGCCCTGACCTTCGATCTTTTCCATTGCGGCGCTCTTTTGGCCCCATAGATTCCCCTTTCTCTGTCATTACAATCGATCACGGATTGACTGCATTATACCACGCAGGTCGCTATTTTGTCAAGCGATATCAAGTCCTACAAGCATCATTTCTTGCTCAATGCCTTTTCAACAATTCCAAGAAGCCTCAGAACAACCAGCACGAACAAGCTGGCGATGATCGCCAGTAAGTAGTACCCTATGCCTACCGCGAGGCCAAGTCCGCTGGCGAGCCAGATCGTTGCGGCGGTGGTGAGGCCGTAGACCTCGCCCCGTGCGCGGATTATCGCACCGGCCCCCAGGAAGCCGATACCGGTGACCACACCGGCAATGATCCGGCCAAGATCGGATCCGGCCACCGCAAGTTCGGCGCCGATCATCATGAAGATCGTTGAGCCGAGGCAGACGAGAGTTATCGTGCGGAAGCCGGCGGGTTTGCCTCCAAGTTCGCGCTCCAGGCCGATCAGTCCGCCGATCACGACCGATACTGCAAGTCTTGTTACGATCGTTGTCCATTCCATGGGGCAATACTAACGCTTTTTGGGGAGTTTGTCAACTCGTGAGTGAGCTGAGTGATATTCATTTTTCGCAAAGTGTTGTTAACAATGCTCTTCCAGCGCATGACGGTTCTTG
>JACUUY010000077.1 GCA_014859085.1 Caldifarciminota bacterium | reverse complement strand
TATTTCACGGTTTCCTGGTAATCCCCGGCTTCGAATTTCACGAAATAGACGCCGCCCGGCAGTTTCCTGCCTCCATTGTCTTCGCCGTGCCAGGCAATTACTGATTCCTGGTTCGGGATGCTCGATTCAGCATGGAAAGACCTCACCAGCTGGCCGCTCGCATCGTAGATCACGAGATCGACGCGACTGGGGTCGGCGGTCTGATACCGGATACTCACAATGCCGCTTGCAGGATTGGGCGTAATGCTGAAGTGATTACCGGCGATCAGGCCGAGCTTGTTCTCTTCCACGCCCGTGTATGTGAAGTTGGCCGTGACGATCCTGTCGCCGTTCATGATGAGCGTGGCGGGATTGGTCGAGCCCCAGAGGTTGCCGCTCCAGAAGCTGAAAGTCCACCCCGGATCAGGGACCGCAGTGAGGATCACGCTCGAACCCCGCGGGTAGTACGGCAGGTCAGGATCCTTGAGCACAATACCGTTACCCACGACATTGACGGTCAAGGTGCAATTGATCGTCTGGAACGATGCGGATATGGATTTGTCGCTGTTCATTATGATCGTATCGGGATTGTTGCTGCTGATGAGATCGCCGCCCCATTCCACGAACTCCCAACCCGCGTCCGGTACCGCGGTTATTTCAACCGATGTGTCGGGGGGGTATGAAGGTAGTGCGGGATTCGCCACGACCGAACCGCCGCTGCCCCAAACACCCAGCATCAGATAATAGGACGTCAGGTGATCCCAGCCGATCGCGTCGAACATGGCGCGATCCGGACTCCGGTAGAAATACGGGTAATACGTCTGGCCGCTGCTGAATGCCGGCTGCATGATCGCGTTGACGTTACCCTGGCTGAAGTGCGAGGCTTGATACGGGCTGCCATCAGACATGCGGTACTCGACCGCGATCATGTCGGAGTTGACGTCGTCATTCCCCGGTGACAGATCGACCATGCGCGCCGTGGTCTGGAACTCGTACCAGGTGCTCGGATTGTAACCCATGCCGCCGTCTGAGTGCTGGAACCGGTAGATATCGAGAACAAAGATGTCGTTGCCGGAACCGTCAGCATTCGACACGAAGCCGAGGACATGCCCGATCTCGTGTGCGACGACCGACTGGAAGCAGTAACCGCTGACCCCATTCCATGGCTCGTAATCCCACGTAAAGTTCGTGCTGAAGGTGATCGAAGCGGCAAGGCTCGAAAAAACCCCGATCACCGCATTGTACGGCGCAACCAGGAAGTAGACGCGGTCTTCATTGGTGACGGCTGAGCTGCCATAGGTATAACGGACCGGTATGGTGCTGGTTGTGGGCAGCCAGAGCTGGATCGAATCGTCACCATCCATATCCGCGACCAAGCTGGACCGTGTTATGCTCCAGGAAGGATTGCCCGCGATGTAGCTCTGGGCTTGCCCCAGGACCCCTGCGGGCAGGGAAGCAAAACTGATGTTGATGCTGACCGTCACGTTATCGTCGAACAGCTGCTCAATGTACACGGCAACCGATTCCAGAGCAGCCATTGCGGGCTGGGGTACGTTGACGCAGTTGTAGACGATATTGAGGCCCCTGCCGGCGCGGTCCGGGCTGACTACGACCTTGTTGGTTGCATTCTCTGCGGCCGCGCTGTTCATCAGCGCCAATTCCCTGAATTCCTCAGGGGTTATCTGCGAGAGATCGCTGCCGACAACCGGATAGATAATGCTTCCGGTTTCGAACTCGACGGTCGAGCCGTCGAGGTACAGCTGGCTCTTCATGACCGGACCCGGTTCGCGGAAATAGTAGTCTCTTTCGAGATATCTATTTTGCTGGGCTGCGGCAAAATCAGGCAGAAAGCATGCGACCACGCATATCAATGTCAATGCTGTCAACCGACGATTGTCCTTCATTATATCCTCCTTTTCATTGTCAGCACCCGGTGCAGGGCTGACTCGTTCTTATATTCGATTTCATTGTGATCCGCCGAAAAAACAACGATTCATTACCCCGGACCACTACGTAAATTATAGCAAAAATGCCGCTGGTGTCAAGGATGAGAACCACAGGTGTTAGACCAAAGATAAAGTTAGACTTTGGCAAAAGATAAAAGTAGACTGGGCGGTTAGGCTGGGGCATACTTGTTCTTGAAGGAGGGAGTATGTCCAGTCAGCTGCACAAGCGCCTTACCGACGATCAGGTAAAGATGCTTCTCGAGCTTTATGGTAAGCGGGTCATATCTTTAGTCCAGGCATTACAGCAACTTGGGTGTAGTCGGCCGCGGTTCTTTCAGTTACTGAAGCGGTATCGCGTTGATCCTGGGGGATTTACCATTACCTATGGCCGGCATGACCCACAACATCGTCTATCGGCGCGGATCGATCAGGTGATTCGCGAGGAGTTAGAGCGCGACAAGCGGTTGGTCGATGCTCGGGACATGCCCGTTTGGCATTACAATTATCGGGCGGTACGGGATAGTGTCGTCCGGCGGACGCATCGTGCGCTCTCGGCCCAGACGGTCCGCAATCGGGCTCGGCAATGGGGTTACTGGTGGCCGAAGAAGAAAGTGGAAAAGCACATACCGCGCGAGGTCGCGACCGAAGCGATTGGTATGCTCCTGCAGCACGACACATCGACCCATCGCTGGTCGCCCTACGTCCCGGTCACCGGGGATCTGATAACGACGTTGGATGATCATAGCCGCTATCTCCTGTATGCCGATTTTGTCGTCAAAGAGACCACCTGGGCGCACATCAAAGCCTTACGGGATGTGGTTTTGCGCTACGGCATCGGTTTGTCCTATTACGTCGATAGTTACTCGGTATTCCGTTATGTCTGCCATGGCCAGAGTTACTGGCGGCGGCAGCGGCTGACCACCGATGCGGTGCCAACCCAATGGCGGCGCGTGGTCGAGAAATGTAAGATGCAGGTGATCTTTGCCTTGTCCGCTCAGGCGAAAGGTAAAGTGGAGCGACCTTACCGCTGGCTCCAGGATCGGATCGTCCGCCGCTGCGCGCATGATCACATCACGGATCTCGATCAAGCCCGGTTGATCCTCCAGGATGAACGTCAGCGCTACAATGAGCATCAAGTCCACAGTACGACCAAGGAGATACCGGCGATGCGGTTCCAGCGCGCGATCCGGGAACGTCGCAACTGCTTCCGCCCCTTCCAACTCACTGCTCCCTACACATCGGACAAAGATATCTTCTGCTTGCACGAATTCCGCAAGGTCAATGGCTATAACCAGCTCGCCTGGGAAGGCCACAAAATCCAGGTGCCGGTCAAGGTCCCGACCAAGACCAACCTCGAACTCCACGTTATACCCCATACGCAACGAACTGAGGTACGGCTATGGTATGAGAACAAGGTCATCAAAGTAGTCTATTTCAAAGCCTGATTCGGACCGATATCCGGTCTAATTTTCAAAGGAAAAAAGTCTAACTTTATCTTTTCTACGGTATAGTTTTATCTTTGGGTTAACAGGATGAGAACCACAGGACGGCAGGCGTGAACGGGCCGAATCGCGGTGTTGTTCAGTATTCGCCGCGGTTGAAAAGGAATACGGCGATGGATATCACCGCAACGCCGAATACAACGAGCACCGTGCAATTCATGGCTGCCGGGAAAGTGGAAATGCCGAGCACGATGTTGCGCAGAAGGTCGACGCCGTAAGTCAGGGGATTGGCATACACGAGGATCTTGAGCCATGCGGGCAGGCCCGCGATCGGAAAGACGGCTCCGCTCAGGAAGAACATCGGCATGATCAGGAAGTTCATGATCGTGCCGAACCCCTCGAAAGAGGTCATGCGGCTGGCGATTATTATGCCGATGCCGACTAGCGCGAATGAGATCAGGAACATCACCGGGAGGAGGAGCGCGACCTTGTACCAGACGATCGACACCTTGACGAACGGAGCAAAGAAGAGGATCAGGGCTCCCTGGAAGACGGCGAGCGTGCTCCCGGCGAACGCCTTGCCCAGCGCGATGGCCGTGCGGGGCACGGGCGCCACGAGGATTTCTTTCAGGAAGCCGAATTCGCGGTCCCAGATAATGGAGATCGCGGACTGGATTGCGGTGAAGATCAGGGCCATGGCGATGATGCCCGGGAAGATGAACTGGGTGTAATCATAGCCGCGTACCGCGCCGAACGACGGCCGCAACCCGCTGCCCAGGATAAAGAGCCAGAGGATCGGTCTGACGATCGAGCCGTAGAGCCGGCTGCGCTGGCGCACGTAGCGTATCAGGTCGCGCAGCCAGATCATGTAGATCGTGGACCAGTCCATCAACGCATCCCCTGCACGTGGCGCATGTGGGTCCTCAGCCGGTCCTTATCAGAAGCTGACTCTTCACGGATCTCGCGGCCGGTCAGCTTCAGGAAGACGTCATCGAGCGTGGGCCGGCGCACGCTGACCGCGGTTACCGGCACGCTGAATTCCCGGATAAGGCGGGGTATGAACTCCTCGCCCCTTTCCATTTCAAAATGGAGGCCGGATGCATCGTGCTTGACCGGTACGCCGTATTTCTCGGCCAGTGCCTGCTGGGCGAGGTCGTCATCCTGCGTGCGCACGGTCACGATGTCTCCTTTGAGCGTGCTCTTGAGGTTCTCCGGCTTGTCCAGGGCCACGATCCGGCCGTGATCGATGACCGCGATGCGGTCGCAGTTCTCGGCTTCTTCCATATAGTGAGTGGTCAGGAACAGGGTCATCTTCTTGGCGCGGCGCAGGCCGTGGAGATAATCCCAGATCCGGCTCCTGGTCTGGGGATCCAGACCCAGGGTTGGTTCATCCAGAAACAGGATCTTCGGTTCGTGGAGCAGGCCACGCGCGATCTCCAGCCTTCGCTTCATCCCGCCGGAGAAATACCGGACCTGGTCTCTGCGCCGGTCCTCCAGTTCCGTCATCTTCAGTACCCGGTCAATGCGCTCCTTCCGTTCTCGGCGCGGCACCTTGTAGATCATTGCGTGGAATTTGAGGTTTTCGTAGGCGGTGAGCCGGTCGTCGAGGCTCGGATCCTGGAAGATGATACCCAGCGACCGGCGTACCGCGGTGGGTTCCTTGATGATGTCAAAACCCGCGATTGACGCGCGGCCGCGCGAGGGCTGGGTAAGGGTGCAGAGCATCTTTATCGTCGTCGTCTTGCCCGCGCCGTTCGGACCCAGGAAACCGAATATCTCGCCTTCCCGGACGTGGAACGAGACGCCATCCACGGCCCACAGTCCGTTGTAATTCTTAGCAAGGTTTTCGACGTTTATCATAGATATCGCAGGATCGATTATATACTAGTTGAGGCGTAAATCAAGTCAAGCTGTGGCTGGAGTTTGCGAGCCTGTTTCTTAAGGCGCATATATGGGCAAGTCGCCCCGCGCCGTTCGCATGCGGGGCGACTTGCCAGTCGTTTTCTTCGGACATTATGATTATCTGATGAATACCAGTTTCTGTGTTGCCGTCTTTCCTTCGGCATCGAGTCTTATGAAGTATATGCCGTTGGTGACGGCATGATTGCCGCCATCCTTGGCATCCCAGGACGTGGATTTTGTACCGGCGGGCTCAATGCCTTCGAGGAGTGTTTCGATCAACCTGCCCGCGCTGTCGTAGACCTTGAGCGAAACCGTGCCCGGCAGGGATGTGTTATAGGTAATGGTAGATCGGCCGCAAACCGGATTGGCCAGAGGCACGAAGCCGAACGTACCTACTGTTCCACTGACTGGCAATTCATCGACACCGGTGTAACCGATATCCATCTTGTAGACCATCCCCGAGGTCCAGCCGCAGGTCCACAGGTAGGTGCCGTCAAACGCAAGATCCTGTACCTCTGGATCGGGGCAGGGGAATTGAGTGATCACGGCGCCGGTGACCGGGTTTATCTTGTAGATGTAATCGGTGAGTTGGTCTGAATTCCACAACGCATTATCATGCCAGTCCCAGGTGAGACCGGTGGATCCATTCCCCGGCGAGGCGAACTGTCCCCAGATGTTGCCTGTTGCAGGATCGAGTTTCCAGATCGTGTTGTTCGACCAGTTGGTATTCCAAATAGTATCATTCATCCATGCAAGGCCTTCACACGATACTTGCGTACCCGGACCGGGGATCGAGTCCAGTATCGTTCCGGTCGCCGGATCGAGCTTGTATATTCGGATGGTGCCGCCATCCGCGCACCACAGGTGTTGTCCGTCCCAGCACAGTCCTGTCGCCGTGGTGTTGGGCGCGGGGAAGGAATCCAGGAGGTTGCCGAGCGTGTCCATCTTGTAGATCCTGTCCCGACCGTCGCTGGCGATCCACAGATTCGTGCCATCCAAAGCCATGCCGTCGACATTCGTAGACGGTCCGGCGAATTGATAGACGACGGTTCCCGTGTCGCGCTGGGGGTTACTGGGGCGTGGGCTTACGGCGTTACTGCCCTCTATTACCGCGCGCCGCCCAGATCGGTCAAGCCGACGAGCGCGAGTGCCGCCACAATGCATACCACCGACATTCTGTTGCGCATCTTTCACCTCCTTGAGTGCTTCGATGATGTGTCCTTCATTCTATTCTGCGAATACCATGCTCATATGCTATGAGCGGCTTCGATTACAGTTTATTATAGGAAAATGTGCGGCCGGGTCAAGTGTGTCGATCAGGTACAGGGCTGCGTAGCCGTGGCCGTGGCCGGCAGACGGGGACAGGCATAAACTTCTAAACTTCGGATCTTATCCTGCGGGTCACTTGGCGCATGCGTGTGAGCCGCAACTGCACACGATCAATACGCACATACGGGTAGAGTGCTACAGTTCTATGCCAGCCCTGAAATATATGGGGCAGTGCTGAGCACTGCCCCATTTCCGCACGTTAACCTGTGTATGAGTTATTATCTGACGACGACCATCATCTTGCCCGTCGTACCCTGGTCAGTTGTGACCCGCACGAAGTAGACGCCGGCCGCAAGGCCATCGTTCGCCATCGGCACCGTGTGTTGCCCTGCTGCCTGTTGTTCATTCACCAGCATCCGTACGATGCTGCCGGTCGCGTCGTAGAGCGAGACATTGACCATGCTCCTTTCGGCCAGCGCGTAGGTCAGGTGGCCGGTACTGCGTATTGGATTCGGCGAAAGTGCTAGGGTCAACGGCGTGAGTTGCATACCAGGACCGCTGGCTATGCCGACGTTCTGATCCGGATAGCAGATCTTGGGATCGGCATCGCCGAAAGTCGGCCAGTATCGCATCCAGGCGATGTTGGGAAAATATTGGTTGTGCATCGCATTGTAGATGGTCGTGATGTCGATCTGGTAGAAAGCGGCCGCCCTTCCGTATTGGCTGGCCGATGCCAGTGTGTCGATCGTGACTCCACCGACCGCCTGGTGATAAGCAGGTAGCGTTTTTGTGAAGTTGTCGAGTGCAGTCGAGTCATTCAGACAGCGCAGGGCAAACGGATAGTAGAGGTCGTCCGGGCCGAGGTGTTTGTAGTATGCGAGATGGTAATAATCCGGATTTGTGTGGTTGCCGTAGACGTGCTCGCGGTCGCAGGCGATAACCGGCGTTCTCGTCATGGCGCCGTCGCCATCGACCAGCTGCGAGATGAAAGTGCCGCCAGGAGCGGTTCTGAACAGCACGCGCACATTGAGGTCGGTTGCGGTCCAGGGATAGCCAAATGCCACGACCGTGGACATCGCGCTCGAGTTGTGCGAGGCGGCGATGTCGACGTCCTCAATGTTCGCCGTATGCACGTAATCGGTTTCGGTCCAGCTGCCGCTCAATCCGGATGTGCTTTCGAAGACAGTGAGCGTGTTCGCCGATTTCTGGGCCACGAAGTAGAAACCGTCCGTCGACGCGGAAGTGGCTCCGGAAGCGCCCTTGGGCCGCGGCCACGCGGGATTCGTCCAGGAAGTCGTATGGACCACGTTCCAGGTCGCGCCGCGGTCTGTTGACTGCTTGATGACGATTTGGTCGGTCGTTGCATTATAATACATGCAGCACACCCGGTGATCGCTCCACGCGTGTTCGACGCTGAGGACCGGCTGCGTGCAATTGTCAGTAGCGCTCTCGATATTGAATATTGATGATGTCCCCGAATTTCCGAGATCTAACCAGCGCCGGAGCCATATGTCATTGTTGTTATAATAGTATACTGCGTAGAGGATCGTCGATTCCGGATCGATCGATAGATCGAACAGCCAGCGGTCATTGGGTCCGGCGACCCCCGAATTATGCCACAGGGTCCAGTCCTGGCCTGCGTTCGTGGAATGCCAGATCTCAAACGTATCATAGCCGGCATCATTGGTTGCGCCCACCCAGATCATGTTGTCAAAGGTTGCTATTCTCGGCGTCCAGTGATCGGTGAAAGATCCATCGACATAATTGTCGATCCAGCCGACACCCTGACGGGATGTCTCCTCCCGTGGTTTATCCGGAGGTTGTAGCAGCTGACCGCCATATGGCATGTCAGGTGCGTTTCGGGGCAGCGTCTTCTGCCGTTCGACGTAGGCGTGGAAAGCTTCGGCCTGGTCGAGCACGTATGCCATTTCGGCGTATCCCGGTGCATCAGGTGCAGCGACGAGCTGATCAAAAAGATCTTGGAGCCGTCCGCAGTAGCCGACGTATCTGCCCTCTTCCGCGTCATACACGTCCTGGGGCAGCAGGGGCAGGATCACGTTCATGCGCTCGGCGAGAGCACCCACGCTGGCCTGGCGTTCGGGCTCCGACTTGCTCAGCCATGCGTTCTCGTATTGTGCTTTTTCGACGGTCCAGCCCGTGGGTACCGTGATCACGGCGTCGTCGATCTCCACAGCGAGCGCAGGGCACACGAATAGCGTGCATATCAGCACTCCGTATAGGGCTTTCATACACGACCTCCTTTTCTTGTTATAGATCCCCTGATGTGTATTGTTACGACCAGTATAACGAACATAAACATGCTGTCAAGTGAGAACATGCAACCGGTTTCGGCAGACGGGCAGACGGCAGACGCAGACGGGGACAGGCATAAACTTCTAAACTTCTGAGTTCATGCTATACATCACTTCGCGTATGCATTTGCCCCGCAATGGCACATAATGAATGCGCGCACACGGTCAATAGGTTGTTAGTTTATGCCTGTCCCCGGTGCTTCTATCTTACGACCGTCACCTTGCCCACGTGCCGGCGCCAGGGCGTATCGAGCACATAGAAGTATATTCCGGCGCTGAGATCCGCGTGTCCCTGCAATTCGTGGATGCCCGCCGGCAGCGCGCGCTTGATCGGCGTACCAATGATCCGGCCTGCACAATCGTAGAGCCTCAGAGAAATCATCGCTGTCTGCGGCAGCGACACCAGGAGCCTCAACCGGTTCATGGCCGGATTGCCCATGATTTCCAGCGCAAAGACATGGGGCAATGTGGATAGCTCCGCAACGCCGGTGCAGTTGGCAACGAACGAGTAGTGGTCAGTGGGCGCGCCGGCCGGGTCTGTTGCCACATTACCTGGTTGCGCTGCGTCCGCCGCTTCGATGTAGTAGCGTACGGTATCATAGGGTATTGCCACCGGCGGTATTGAATCTACATACCAGTTGGGCGTGCCGGCCGGCAGCATTGCCGCGGCGATCCAGTACGGGTCTTCGCTTCGTTTGTAGAATAGAATCACCGAGTCGACGCCGGCCAGATCGTCAATGACCATGGTGCGGATCTCAAAGGGGCCGACTGCGGAAGTATCATTCCAGACCGATGTCGATTCGATCACCGGCACCGTGATATCGACACCGAAGCTGTCCGGACCCGAATACGGACCCTCGTTACCGGCCAGATCATAGGCCCGCACTCGCCAGTAGTAGAAGCCCTCACCGTGGTTCAATGTCGCGGTATTAGTGTCCAGTGTGTCTGTGACGAGCGGCGCCGTAAAATCGAGCACGGTATCGACCTGGATCACGTAGCAGATCGGGGAGGAGAAGGCATGCATCTCGCGACCCGCCCCGCCGTTGATACTTTCTAGACCTGACGCAATGAGCAGCGATGCGGAGACCGTGCTCCATTCATACGTGACGAGCGTATCGCCGAGATAGACACCGTCCAGCGGCGCGTTCAATACCGGCGCCGCCGGAATGTCCGTGTCGACCTCAAAGTACCGGACCGTCGAGAATCCGCTCTCGTTGGTCGCGGCGTCCACGCCCCTTACGCGCCAATAATACACAGTATCCGGGATGGTGATCGAGAATGTCGTATCGACCAGGGTTGTTTCCACCAGGCCAAGGGTGAAGGCGTCATTGAGCGCGTACTGGAGTACGTAATGGTCAGTGCCGCTGAGATTATCGACCGCTGCATGCCAGATCAGATCGACCGCGTTATTGTTCAGGCAAGCGCCATCGGCCGGGGCGATCAGAACCGGTGCCGGCGGCGGAGTAACATCGACGCCGAAGCTGTCAGCCGGCGTATATGCTCCCTGGTTCCCGGCCAGGTCATAGGCCCGCACGCGCCAGCAAAATCCGTTCTGCGGCAGCGTGATCGCGGTCGAGGTTGTGGCCACGGTGTCGATCACGAACGGCGAGGCAAACGAAGTCGCGGTATCGATCTGGATAATGTAACGTATCGGCGCATCCGGAGCCGGTTCCTTTTCGCTCTTGTCGACGACTGCTTCCCACGTGCCGCCGGCCGGGCCAAGGAGCCGCGCCGCCGGAGTCCACTGGAAATTGACCTGAGTGTTGTTCAACCATACG
>JACUUY010000235.1 GCA_014859085.1 Caldifarciminota bacterium | reverse complement strand
ACGGGTTGTTTGTGCGGGGAATGACGAGTGACTGTGGGATTGTCCCGATCCTCCATATATGATGCTTCTACGAAATGTGATATTGACATTAACATAATAATGAAAATCGGCACAGGAAACGCAGAATCACCATGCTCGCAGGAAGCACAATCCTGGGATGAGTTGGAGTTTGTCGTTTCCCTATCTGTGCGACGAGCGTAGCGATACTACGAGTGCAACGATACTGCGAGTGTAGCGATGCTGCGAGTCCCGTTTCCTTATAAGGTGTACGCAAAGCACAAATATGAAGCGGGACGATACTGCGAATCTTGCATCAGTGGGTTCCGCGTGCTATTATGTTGGTGTATTCGTGGAACAGGTATTTCTTGTAACGCTGCTTGCCGGTCAGTTCGCGCAGAATGCCGAGCGTTTCGAACCGCCGCACCAGCTCGTTGCCGGATTCTTTGGAGATCTTCAATTCATCGGTTATCGCCTTGACGTTTATGATCGGCTTCGCGTACAGCAGATCAATGAGCTTAACCGCGTAGATGCTCGAGAACCGGTTCTCGTACAGGCGGTCGATCAGCTTCTGCTTCAAACCGATCACCTCGGCGGCGGCCAGCGCGGCTTCCTGCGAAACCTGGTCAATGCCCCTGAGGAAGAATTTGATCCACGACTCCCAATCGCCGTCGTTCCGGACCCGCATCAGGAGATCGTAGTAATCCGCGCGGTTCCTCTTGAGGTAGTAACTGATGTAGAGGAGGGGACGCGACAGTATCTTCCGGGTAACCAGGAAGAATGTTATCAGGAGCCGGCCAATGCGGCCGTTGCCATCGATGAACGGGTGTATCGTCTCAAACTGCGCGTGGATCAAGGCGATCCGCACCAGGGGCGGCATGCGGTTCTCCTGGTTGAAGAAGGTCTCAAGATTGGCCATCGCGGCCAGGATCTGCTCGGCAGGCGGCGGCACGAACTGCGCCTCGAACACATTGGCGCCGGCCGGGCCGACCCAATTCTGGGTCCGGCGGAACTCGCCGGGCGCTTTTTTGCTGCCCCGCGTGCCCTTGATCAGGATCCGGTGGAGCTCCCGGAACAGGTGGGCGTTGGCCGGTGCCTGCGCGACGTGACCGATGCCGTATTCCAGGGCTTTTATGTAATTGACGACCTCTTTGACTTCATTGAGGTCATCTCGCGGCCTCATATCAGCCTCGAATTCAAGCACTCCTTCAAAAGATGCCTGGGTTCCCTCGATCTGGGAGCTCAAGAGCGCTTCTTTCTTGACGTACATGCTGATAAAGAGTTCGGGGTTGGGCAGGACCGTGACGATGCCGTCAAGCCGGGCAATTGCCCGATCGGCCTGTGAGAGCAAGGACTGAAGCTCCTCGTCGTATTCTATGGCCGGATCAGGGGGCAAGGGATTGGGTATGAACGCCTTATAGCCCCCAGGCTGCTGAACATAGGTACCGGCGCGCTCGTTCATTTGACTATTCATAAAAACCCATTATTTATCGAGCATAATATAATCAATCAATTATAAGACAACTTATGTTGACTTAGATGATTCGATAGATAAGGCACGATTTTTCGTAAGTTATGATAAATCTCATCTAAGTCTGTTTTGGTTGACTTAAATGTACGATTATCATCTAAGTCAACTTATGCTTACTTATAGCAATTATAGTTTGTTTCTAACGGTTGTCAACAGGCAAACGTAGTGAGATTATCCCGATCCTCCACATATGATGCTTTTGAGCCAATGTAGGGCAGACCTTTAGGTCTGCGACCAGATTCGCACGACATGTCTTGCAGGGCT
>JACUUY010000234.1 GCA_014859085.1 Caldifarciminota bacterium | reverse complement strand
AGAGTATAAATCACCCCCTGAATGTCAATAGCCTCTTCTCATTATAAACGAGTCCGCTATGGCGGACGAAGTCCCGTTTCTGACAAGTCAGAAACGAGGTCCGTCGACTCTCGTAGAGTCGCCGAGACTCTACGGAGATCCTCGGAACGGGACAATTTCCGTAAGTCGCGCAGATGGTATTTTATGTGTGCATACATATTGAATGTGCCGGTATTTTGCCTATAATCGTGTATGCGCTTAGTCAAAAGCATTGATCAGGTCAGAAAAGCGGTCAGGGCACAGAAAGAGCAGGGCAAGAAGATCGGCCTGGTGCCGACCATGGGCTACCTTCACGAGGGCCATCTGTCCCTGGTCCGGCTGGCGCGCCGGAAATGCAATTTTCTTGTCGTCTCGATATTCGTCAACCCGGCCCAGTTCGGGCCCAAAGAGGACCTGAGGGAATATCCGCGTGATCTGAAACGGGACCTGCAGTTGCTGAAAAAAGAAGGCGTGGATCTGGTCTTCTGCCCTTCGGTTGCGGCAATGTATCCAGGCGGATATCAGACGTATGTTGAGGTTGTGGGGTGGAACAAGATCCTGTGCGGCGCGTCGCGTCCCGTGCATTTCCGGGGCGTGGCCACGGTCGTCCTGAAACTCTTCAATATTATTGAGCCGGATATCGCGGTCTTTGGCCGCAAGGACTTTCAGCAGGCCGTGATCATCGAGCGCATGGTCAAAGACCTCGATCTCGATGTGAAGATCCTGACCGGCCGGATCGTGCGGGAAAGGGACGGTCTGGCAATGAGTTCGCGCAACACGTATCTGAGCGCGGAGCAGAGGAAGAACGCGGCCATTCTGTATCAGTCACTGAAGTGGCTCAAACAGGCGTATGTGAATGGCCTGCGTGATCCCAAGACCGCCGAGAGCCGGATGGCGGCGATGATCACGGCCCGGGACGGCCGGATCGACTACATCGCGTTCGTGGACAAGAACTCGCTCGAGCCGGTCAAGGAACTGCGACGCGGCACGCTCGCCGCGTTTGCGGTCTTCTTCGGCAAGACCCGGCTGATCGATAACACCGTTCTGGGGTCAAATCTCGACATTGGACATTTGTTCATTCCCATGTAATGTGAACGTGACAACAAAACCGAGATTACGAAACGATTGATGGCAGAATGGTGCTCCCCTTTTGTCCAATGTCGAGATTTGACCCCACCGCTACCGGAATTCTAAGATGCCGAAGTACTGCGGGGCGTGGGCAAAGGGGATCGACCAGTAGCCGGCGTCGCCCAAGCGGGGCTGGAGCCGGCGCATGTTGAACCCCCATTTGTCTTCATTGTACGGCGCGAATTCGGCCTTGGCGATCTTTAATTCCAGGGTCCAAGCGCTGTCCTCGCGGCCCGCAGCGACCTCCCAGGCGCCGTTCCACGCGGCGTCCCTCGTGCCGTCGGTCGCGCACCGCCGGTCGAAGACCGCGCCGCGGCAATTGATGATCGCCTGGTGGTACGTCGTCCGGTCGAGATTGACGTCGAAGAAGAGCCAGACGTTATCGTCATTGTAGGTTGCGCCGTCATGTTCGAAGGCCTGGCCGCGCAGTTGCGAAAAATCGCTCTCATAGCAGCGCGCCGCGAAGTAGAGATTGTCGTTGTCGTGCGCATAGTAGATCTCGGTGGGCTCGACCGAAGCCCGAGCGCTGCCGTCGCCGTTCGCAAAATGGCGGATCGGCTCAACGGCCTGCCACAGAGGATCGTCGAGCCGACCGTCGATCTGGGGCGGGGATGCGGCGGTCTCGACATACTTGTGGCGTTTGACCGAAAGCAGAA
>JACUUY010000233.1 GCA_014859085.1 Caldifarciminota bacterium | reverse complement strand
CTGAGGGCATGCTGCCGGGTGTAGGGAAAAGGCTGGTTCTCGACTCCGCTCGAACCGTAAGGAAACAAGGGGACTGGTTCCGTTAGGTGCCTGTCCCCGAAGCGGCGTCCGTCTCTGATCGGATCAGACGTCTAAGACCCAACCTCAGCCGGAATGGTCTGGATTCCCCGGCTAAACCGGGGAATGACGGCGTTATTATTAAGATATGCTACGGTCGGGCAAGGGGACTGGCTCCGTTAGGTGCCTGTCTCGCTTGCCCAATATTGACAATAATTCGGAAATATATATAATTCACTAAGTTAGCAATATGGCTAAGATACTGAATTGGCATAGTTTCCGAAATAGGATCAAGGAGAAGAAGCTATTGATCTTCACTCCATACGATGTGGCAAGGATTTTCGGGGTTTCTTCAGTCGCCGCCAATTTCTTTGTCTTTCGCAACACTAAGAAGGGTCTCCTTGTCAGATTGAAGAAATCTCAGAAGGGGAGTTTATACTGCCTTGCTGAAGATGTTCCAGATCGGTTCTCAATAGCCAATAGAATCTACACGCCATCTTATGTATCATTTGATACCGCCTTGTCTTTCCATAACATCATTCCGGAGACGGTCTATTCGATTACATCGGCAACGACCAAATCGACGCGGGAATTCAGAATACAGGGCGTTCTCTACATCTATCATCGCATCAAGAGGTCCGCGTATACCGGATACAGACCGGTCAATTATGCCAGCAGTACTATCCTGATGGCCAGCCCGGAGAAGGCCCTGGCCGACTACCTGTATTTTGTAGCCCTGAAGAAACGCGCATTGAATTACGAGAGACTGGACCTGGGTAAGATCGCAAAACTCAGACTCATGAAATTCGTAAGAATCTTTGACCATGCAGCCATGTTTGATCTGGTTGAGCAAATCTATGCTGACTTCAGAAGACCTGCGAGAATTCGCTAAGAAGCTCCAAACGAACGAAAGAAATGTGGTTCGGGAGTATGTGCAGCATCTTTTTTTGTCTGATCTTTACAGGCACAGAGGTTCACGTGATTTGTTGTTCAAGGGCGGGACTGCTCTCAGACTGATCTACGGGAGCCCCAGGTTCTCTGAGGACCTTGATTTCACCGGTCGCTTCTATCGGCCAGACAGGATAGAAGAACTGCTCGTACGGGCTCTTGGGGAGGTTGAACGGACCGGTGTCTCAATCCGCTTGGAAGAGGCGAAACCAACGTCCGGCGGCTATCTGGCGATAATCAACTACAGATTATTCGACTACGCAGATGCGATGCATGTTGAGATATCGATGAGAAAACCAAAGGCCGGAGCAGCCGAAGTAACAACCATAGTAAGCGAATTCATGATCCCGTACACGTTGTATCATCTGGCACCTCGTGATTTGGTCAGGGAGAAAGTTCAGGCGTTAGTGCAGCGTGGCAAGCCGAGGGACTACTACGATGTCTACTTTCTACTACGTCATCCAGCCCTCAACAGATTTATCGACAAAGGTAAGCTCGACAGGGTTCAGGACTTGCTTGATAGAGAGAGGATCGATTTCAGAAAAGAACTTCAACTATTCCTGCCGGTAAGTCACCATGCGATTTTGAAGAATTTCAGAGGCGTGTTGAAAAAGGAGATAAGCGGGTACTAATGACGTCAGCACTGAAGACACGCTGTCGCTGGAGACACGCTGCGCTGCGTGCGCACTGACTCTGGACGCTACTCCAGTCACCCGGAGTAGGGTGTTTACGCCCGTCCTGGAAGTGGTGGGGTCAAATCTAAACATTTGACACTGAATACACTGAACTTTCTTTCACACCGAATACACTGAAT
>JACUUY010000076.1 GCA_014859085.1 Caldifarciminota bacterium | reverse complement strand
TTTTTTCAAGGACGATCGAAAAACAACCGGCCGCCTCGAGCGCCCGCGCATCCTAGAGCATCTGCGCGGCCGCCTGTTCGCCCACGCCCTGCGTCTTGTAACCGCCGAACTTGTGGACCGATTGCGGCGTCAGACCAAGATGGCCCATCACCGGGATCCCGAGATCGACGAGCCGCCCCACGGTCGCCACGACCGGTGATCCGCCCTCCAGTTTTACGCCGCACGCGCCGGCTTGCAAAAAACGACCTGCGTTATAGACCGCCCTCTCGGTCGAGACCTGGTACGACAGGAAGGGCATGTCGCCGATGACCATGCCGTTCTTCACGCCGCGCACCACGACCTTTGTATGGTAAAGCATCTGCTCCATGGTAATGGGCAGCGTCGTCTTCTCGCCGGCAAAGACATTCGCCGCCGAATCGCCGACCAGGATGACATCGATCCCGGCGTCATCGAGGATGCGGGCGCTTATGAAATCGTAGGCCGTCAGGCACACGATCTTCTCGCCTTTTCTCTTCTTGGTGAGCAGTGTATCAACGGTTATCATTCTCGTGACAGGATGCGGCGCGGCTCCTTGAGTTCCTTCATCTCGCCCCACAAGAGATCGAGGTCTCGCGGATTCGCCAGGAAATCGAACCCCTTGATGTTCACGATCAGCATCGGGGATGAATTATAGTGGAAGAAGAACGTGTTGTAGGCCTCGCAGAGCCGGCCAACATAATCGAACTCCATATCACGCTCGTAGGCCCGGCCGCGCTGTCTGATCCTCTTGAAAAGGACCTCCGGGTCCGACTGCAGGTAAATCACAAGATCCGGCCGAGGTATGTCCACGGCAAGGATGGAATATATCTTGTCGTATAGCGCGAATTCTTCGTCGCTCAGATTCACCTCGGCGAATATGCGGTCTTTGACGAACAGATAGTCGGCGACAATGCGTGAATTGAAAAGATCGATCTGCGCCATTTCCCGCTGCATGCGGTACCTTGACATCAGAAAGTAGATCTGGGTATGGAAGGCGTATTTCTTCCGGTCCGCGTAAAACTTCGTGAGAAAAGGGTTCTCCTCGAATTCCTCGAGCAGGATCCCGGCGTGCAGCTTGTTCGACAACACCTTGGCGAGTGACGTCTTGCCCGCGCCGATCACGCCTTCAATCGCGATAAATCTCAATTCCTTCATCTACTCCACCTTCCAGAAGATCAGTGATCCTCGCCACCCTTCCGGGCGGCTGAAAATCGGGGGCGATCTCCGACAATATCCTGATTGCGAACGGACGGTTGAAGAATTCCCGGTGCGGGATCTGCAGATCTGCACGGTCGACCACGAGATCGTCCATGAAGAGAATGTCCACATCGATGATCCGGGGCAGCCACCGGCCGCCGGTCTCGATTCTACCCATCTGCGTCTCAATCTCCTTGAGTGTCCGCAGGAGCGAATCGGGCGTCAGGTCACTCGCCACTTCCAGCGCGAGGTTCAGGAAATCGGGTTGCTCCGAAAAACCCCACGGCGCGGTCTTGTAGATCTTTGATTTCTTCAGTATTCTTATACCACGCGCCTCGATGAACCGGAGCGCGCGCTCCAGGTTCTCCTCCAAATTGCCGATATTCGTCCCCAGGAGGAGATAGATTCTCTCCATTATTACCATTCTACTCCAAAGGCATTAATTGTCAAGAAAATTCTCCTTCCGGCGGGCGGGGTGGTTAGCGGAGCGCGTGCAGGTAGTTCCGGTTCTTCCGCAACTCCTCGTAGGAGAAGAACACGACGCCCGCGAAGGGCAGGGACTCGACCTGCTTCACCTGGGCCGCGATACGTTCCGGGCTCAGATTATAGATGCCGACCCCGACCGCCACTTTCCGCGGATCGTTCACGCGCCGCATCGTCTTGTTGAGGATGGACTCGATGTCCCGGCCATAGGCCATGAGACAAACAAAATGGACAAGATCATCGTCCACCCATGCCGGCCAATCCTGGCCGAAATCCGTGCTCGCGGACTGGTAGTCCGCCTTGACCGCGACCGAAACCTCGACGTGGGGCCTCTGCTCTCTTACATGATCATTCAGCGCGCGCATAAAATCGGTCAGCTCGGCGCGCGCCAGTTCGTGCAGTCGATCCTCGAGGTTCTTCACGCCCCAGGCACCGTAGCGCAGCTCTGCCTCTGCATCTCCGGAATGGACCGGGTCCACGCAATACCGGCGCAGGAATTTGCCTCTCATCGCCGTATCATATATGAAACGGCGCGACGGGTACCGGAAATAATCGAGGTGCACGCCGTCGAAGTCATATTTATCGAGTATTTCATCGATGACGCGGAACATGTGGCGGCGCACCTGCGCGTTTGCCGGAGTCAGGTAGTAGCCCTCGATGAGCTGGTTCTTCAGGTCCTCCACTTCATAACTGAGAATTGACCTGCCGTTACGATCCTCGACGTACCAGTTCGGGTACACCCTTATGGGATGGCGCAGGTCGCCGGTCCATGGCGCGTAACCCCATGAATAGAAGACGTTCAACCACGCGGACACCTTGATACCCCGGCGGCGCGCCTCGGCCAGGAATCTTCTGAGCCAGGCATCATCGTGCTTCCTGACCGGCGCGAGCTGCGACGGATAGTACGCCTCACCGAGGGCGTAGATCTGTAGAAAAATATGGTTGAATTTCCCGTCAAGGGTATTCAATATGGCTTCGTGATCATCGATTGACCAGCGCGGGACCCAGATGCCCCGGAGATCGAGCGAAAAAACAAGGAACAGCGCAAGTACCATAACGTAATCTATCCAAAAAACAGCGCATGTCAATTCGGTGCGTGGTTTTCATCTGCCCGCACTACCTGCAGAGCCAGCCGGGCAACTATCGTATTGACTTCACCGTAGATATCCATAGAATTACGGAAAAGGAGGATTTATGGGCATCACGACAATTCTCATCATTGTGATCGTGCTTATCATTCTCAGCTCGATAAAAATCTTGAAGGAGTACGAAAGGGCCACGGTGTTCCGTCTGGGTCGGTTCATCAAGGTCAAAGGACCCGGGATATTCATTCTATGGCCGGGTATCGACAAGATGACGAAGGTCCCCCTACGTGTCATCACCATGGACGTACCGCCGCAAGACGTCATCACGAAAGACAACATATCGGTCAAAGTCAATGCCGTCGCCTATTTCCGCGTCTTCGACCCGGCCAAGGCGATACTCGAGGTTGAGGACTATCTCTACGCGACGAGCCAGTTGGCCCAGACGACCCTGCGGAGCGTCCTCGGCGAGTACGAGCTCGATGACATCCTCATGGAACGCGAGAAGATTAATATCCGGCTTCAGAAGATACTCGACGAGCAGACCGATCCCTGGGGTATCAAGATTTCCACGGTCGAAATCAAGCATGTCGACATACCACAGGAGATGCAGAGGGCGATCGCCCGTCAAGCCGAGGCCGAACGCGAGCGCCGTTCCAAGGTGATCCACGCTACAGGAGAACTTCAAGCCGCGAGTGATCTCAACAAAGCGGCTAAGATCATCGGCGAGACGAGCGTCGGCATACAACTTCGCTTTCTCCAAAGTCTTATTGAAATCGCAACTGAAAAGAGTTCAACGATCATCTTCCCGATTCCGATCGACCTCTTCACGCCCTTCATCAAGAAACTCAACAAGGAGTCGTGACGACGGCATATCAACAGAACGGGCTGGACTATTTCCACCTGATCGAGCGTTCGTTGCTTAGAAACATGAATATCGAGGTGCGCCGCGGCGGGCATTTCGATGTCCCGGACGACGCATATAGCCGGACGAGACGGCAGTACGACCCGCGGTCAATCATAATCAGGATGGCCGGTTTGAAGGACCGGGAGAATGAACTGAGCGTGGGCATCGTCGATGTCGACCTGTATGCCCGGGGCAAGAACTTCATATTTGGCATCGCCTTGCCCCTCTACCGGTCGGCACTCGTTTCCGTCTTCCGGCTGACCGGCCCGAGGCTGACCGAGCGCCTGTCAAAGGAGGTCCTGCATGAAACCGGACACCTATGCGGGCTCTTCCACTGTGCTGATCCAACCTGTGTCATGCATTTCTCAAATACCGTGAAGGACACGGATGAGAAGACCGAGGAATTGTGTACCGACTGCAGGAGACAGATTGAAAAGTAATTACACCCTGTTCACACCGGGTCCGGTCGATGTCCCGGCCGAAGTGCTGAGTGCAACGGCCGGCCCGCTCTTCTATCATCGTGATGTTGCTTTCGGCGACTTGCTCGGGGATCTCACGGACAATCTGAAGAAACTGATATCTGCCCGGTCCTGCGACATCTTCTACTTCACGTCCTCCGGAACCGGCGGCATGGAGGCCGCATGCTGCAACCTTTTATCGCGTAATGACCGTCCGATCGTGGCGATCTCCGGTAAATTCGGCGAGCGGTGGCTTGAGCTGTGTTCGACCTACGGGATCGAACCGGACGTGGTCCGGGCCGAGTACGGCAGATCGATCACGCCGGATCAGATCGAGCAAGCCCTGCGCCGAGGGCCGGGATCGACCGTGATCCTGACAACGCTTACCGAGACCTCGACCGGCGCGCTCAATGATATCAGGAAATTCGGAGAGATCTCGGTGAAGTATGGTGCTTATCTGGTGGTCGACGGGGTTGCGGGAGTGGGCGCTGATGCCTGCCCGCAGGATGACTGGCATGTGGATGTACTGATCGGAGCATCGCAGAAGGCCCTCATGACGCCACCCGGTATCGCCTTCGTTTCGCTTTCGAAACGCGCGCTCCTGCGCGTAAATGATTCAGACCTGCCGAAGTATTATTTCAACATCAAGACGTATGAAAAGTATCGAAAGAAAAACCAGACGCCGTTCACACCGGCGATCACGATCATAAACGGACTGAAAAAGGGTCTTGATATAATCCTGGAACATGGCGTCGAGGCGAATTTGGACAAGCACCGGGAGATAGCGGCATACGTGCGTAACAGGGCCTGCGGTATGGGATTCGAACTAATGCCCGAATCCCCTTCCAATGCGCTCACGGTCCTGAAGATGCCGCCGGGGAAGGACAGCACGGTCATCATCAAGGAGGTCAAAGAGAAATACGGGATCCTCTTTGCCAACGGCCAGGGCGACCTGAAAGGAACGATCATTCGGATCGGGCACATGGGCAATTACACTATTGAAAAACTCGCCAGAGCGCTCGATGCCCTGCAAGCAGTCGTCGGCCAGGGAGGGCAGTAGACCCATGACCCGCATCGCGGCAGGCGATCAAGAAGGTATGAACCTACCATTACCGGCGCACGCACTCTACCTGTACCAGTGGATAACACACCTGACCAGCGAAGTATCCGACATCATCAACCGCGGGCTGGCGCGCCGTGAAAAGATCGTTTACGTCGGCGGCCCGCAAACGTGCGGTATCCTGCGCAAGCACTACAGGAGCCGGATCAAGACCGTAAGCAAGGGTGTGAGCGCGAAATCCCTTGCCAGTTGGGCAAAAAGCGAATACCGTAAACTGCCCCGGACCCGTAAGGGATTGAGGGTCCTGATTGAATGCGGTAATGATCACCTCCGGCACGAGCCGGTCCTCGATGAACTGATCCGGCAACCTGGCGGCCGGATCTTCTTCCTTTGCATGTACGACATCGGCCGGGTCAATTCGCTCGAACTCCTCGAAATATTGAGAACCCATCCCCACGTGTTCACTGAACACCTAATACAACCCAATTGTTTCTACTCTCGGGTCAAGCGGCAAGATTGGATTGATACCCTGACTGGCGTCTTTGACCGCGACTATTTCACCCAAAAACTGCATACGGAATTGCAGCGTGCCTCGCGTTACGAGCACAATCTTTCGATCCTGCTCATCGATGTTGACAAAATGAGAGCGGTGAACAGAGAGTTTGACACGCAGACCGGAGACAGCGTGTTGCAGCAACTGGCCCGGATCCTCGAACGCAGCCTGCGCAGCATTGACCTACTCGCGAGGTACGGCGGTGACAAGTTTGTAGCATTGCTGCCCGAAACGAAGAAGACGTACGCCCAGAAGACGGCTCAAAGGATCATGCGAAGCGTGCGCAGCCATGATTTTTTCAAGGATGATCTGCGCGTGAAAGAACTCAGTCTCACGATCGGCATCGCCGGGTTTCCCGAGGATGCCGGGAACGCACGGCAGATGCTGAAGAAAGCCGAAGATGCCCTGCGCCGGGCCAAACGCCGGGACCGCGGGCTTGTGCCTGGATGAGAATAGCATGAGGCAGAATTTGAATATGAATCGTGTTCGAGACGTCCTGATTGAGAACCGGAGGAGGTAGTATGCCGATCACACCCTTGGAGATCCGCAAACAGGAATTTAAGAAAAAATTGCACGGCTATGATCCCCACGAAGTGCGGGAGTTCCTGGACATGGTCGCGACCGAGGTCGAAGAATTGCTACGGGCCAATGCTGGCCTCTCCGAGCGGGTAAAGGATATGGATCTGAAGATCGAGGATTACCGGCGCATGGAGAAGATACTCCAGGATACGCTCACGACGACCCAGAAAGCCGCCGATGACTTCAAGAGCGGCGCGAAGAAAGAAGCCGAGACGATAATCGCCAACGCCCGCGTTGAGGCTCAGCGTTTTCTCAGGGAAGCCCAAACCGAACTTGGCAGAATCATAGAAGAAACGAAGATCGTCGAGCACCAGAAACTGCTCCTCGTCAGTGAATTTCGTGGACTTCTCGAATCATACCTGCGTTTGCTGGAACGCCTGGAAAAGAAGTGAAGGACAAGGCAAAGCAAGCAGCAGCATATATCAAGGAACACACGCGGATCAGACCCAGCATGGGGATCATTCTGGGCACCGGGCTGGGGCGGCTGACCAAGAGCATCCGGAATGCGGATTCGATCGACTACAGCAGCATACCCAACTTCCCCGCGGCGACCGTGGGATTCCACAGAGGCAGACTCATCACGGGCACGCTCAGAGGCAAACCGGTAATGACGATGCAGGGCCGGTTCCACTACTACGAGGGTTATGGTGCAAGGGAGATCGTGCTCCCCGTACTGGTAATGAAGCTGCTCGGCGTCAGGACGCTGATCGTCTCGAATGCCAGTGGCGGCCTGAACCCGGATTTCCGGCCCGGCGATCTGATGCTCATAAAAGACCACATCAACCTCATGCCGGATAACCCATTGCGCGGCCCGCTCGAACGCGGCCTGGGCTCGAGATTCCCTGACCTCTATGACTGCTATAACTCCAAACTAATGAAGATCGCCGAGCAGACCGGCCGCGAGCACAAGATACCATTGCATAAGGGCGTGTACGCGGCCGTGGCTGGACCCAATCTCGAAACGAGCGCCGAATATCGCTTCCTCAGGATCATCGGCGCCGATGCAGTCGGCATGTCGACCGTTCCCGAAGTGCTGATGGCGAGATTCCTGAAGATCAAGGTCCTGGGGATATCGGTGATCACCGATATGGGCATCGCTGATTCCGTCAAGTCCGTCAGCATAGTGAAGGTCATCAAACCAGCAGCGCGGGCCGAACCCAAGTTGACCGAACTCGTGCTCAACGTGATTGCCCGGTGCTGAGCGGTCAGGTTCTATGAAAAGAGGTCTTTGGCTCATCCTTTTATCCGCATCCCTGCTCCTCTTTTGCATGCGCAAGGAAGAGCGCATAAGCAATGCCCGCAAATTCATCGATCAGTGGAATTACGATCGGGCACTGACCGAGATCATATCGCTGCGCCAGGAGAAAAACTCTGAGATCCAGTACCTGCTCGGTTACTGCTACCTCAGGAAGAACGAACACGCGGAAGCGATCCGGTACTTCAAGACCTCACTCGAGGTCGACACGACTTTTAAAGACAGCATCATCAGAGTCTATAACATCCTCTCCCAGAACGCGCTGAAGATCAACGAACCGGAAAGGGCATTATTCCTCTACCAGGAGATCACGAAGATCATCCCCGAGTACGAGCAGGCAAGCCGGCTGTTTTTGATCGGAAACCTCAATTTCGATAATGGCAATCACGTGGCATCGATAAAAGCCTACACCCGGGCGCTGCAGATCGATTCGACCTCGCAGGAAGCGGCAAACGCGAAGCCGCGCCTCATCAGGGCGCTGGCCGCGACCGGCGATTTTGTAGCGGCGCTGTCCATGGCTGATGCGGCGTACAGACAGCTCAAGACCACCGCCAATCTCCTCCTCTTGAGCGAGATCAAATTCACGCTGGCCATGAAACACTTCTCGGCCGGCACGCTCGATAGCGCCGAGATCTACTTTGGGCAGATCATTGTCAGCCAGGAGCCGAAATCGCTGCTCGACAAAGCATATTATTACACGGCTGAAATATACTACATAAGAGGTAACCACGAAGCAGCACTCGAGTTGTACAAGAAAGTGCTGCGTCTCGACCCGTACCAGAAAGGTGAAATGACTAGAAAAGCAAAAGAGCGAATAGACGAAATGAAGGAGAAAAAGTGAACACGCTTCGCATCTCCCTGACCATTCTTCTTCTCATCGCATCATGTGCGGTGCGCGAAACCATTGCCCCGCTCGAGCCAGCCGGTGAATTCCGGCGGGCGATGTCCTTGTATGAAAGCAGGAAATACGTCAAGGCGATCGAATCGCTCGAGCGCATACTGTTCAACTTTCCTTCATCCGAATATGTCGATGATGCACAGTACTGGCTTGGCCGTGCCCATCTCGAACTCAAGGCGTACGACCAAGCGATCGTCGAATTCGATTATCTGATAAGGCATTTCTCCAATTCCGCATTGCTGGAAGATGCATTCTTTTTCCGGGCGCGCTCATACCTGCTATCGGCGCCCGATTACGACAGGGACCCGAGCAACCTCGAGCGGGCCGTCCGGCTCTTCGACGAGTTCCTGACCCGTTTTCCGAATTCGAAGTATACCGACGACGTGAAAAATGAGATACTCAACGCACGCGACCTGCTCGCCCGGAAGGAGCTGGAGAACGGTAAGATCTACGAAAAGCTCAAGGAGCCCGATGCGGCTCTGCTGTACTATGGATACGTCATCAATAACTATCCCGAGACCAGATCCGCGGACGAAGCCAGATACCGGAAAGCCCGGCTCAGCGAGGATAAGGGCCGGATCGATGAAGCGCTCGAGATGTACCGGGAACTCATTGACGACGAAGAGTGGGGCGAACTGGCTGCCCGGCGTGTTGCCGAACTGGAGAAGCGGCCGCCGGCCGACCAGTGAAGGATGAAAATCGGCGTCTTCGGCGGGCTCTTTGATCCACCCCATATCGGCCACCTGATCATTGCCCAGCACGTCCTGGACGAATTCCACCTCCAAGGGGTGATCTTTGTACCGGCCGGCAACCCGCCGCATAAAGCCGGTTACTCGCCGTATGAAACAAGATACGCGATGACCGCACTGGCCATCGAGGGAAACGACCGTTTTGCGATAAGCGATGTCGAGCGGACCTTCGCCGATAAGACCTACACCGTCGAGATCATCAAAATACTGCGCAGGGACATAGAGGATGAACTGCATCTGATGATCGGCAGCGACCAGTGGCAGGAGATCGAAACCTGGAAGGATCCGGATGAACTCTTCAGAGAGTGCCGCGTCGTTGTCGTGCGCCGGCCGAACTACAATGTCGTAGAGGGATCGAAATTCTATGACCGGATCACAGTGAGCGACGCGCCGCTTATCGACATCTCGTCAACAATGGTCCGCGCGCGGATCAGGAGGGGCGTCTCGGTGCGCTACCTGGTATTGCCGGCGGTCCACGAATACATTACAAAAAACAACGTGTACCGAAGTTAGTCCTTCGCCACCAGGATCCCGATCGCCCGGGGCAAGACCTCCACGCGTATTTTTTTCGCCTTTTCCACTTCACCGTCGACATCGACCAGGAATGCCTTGTGCCCTTTGATCACCATCTCCTTGCCGCGGTTGACGTGCACCTTGTGGTAGGCAAGGTGTTCACCCTGGTAGACGCGGGCCAGCACCTTGGCCAAGAACTTGAAGAAGTTCGTATCCTTCACATACATGAATTCCATCACGCCGTCATCGACCACGGCCATGGGCGCGGCATGCATGCCGCCGCCGAAATACTGTCCGTTGAGCGCGCCGACTATCGTCATGAGCCCGCGGTCCACGAATTTGCCGTCGACCCGTATCTCCAGCTTCATCCGTTTGAAACTGAGCAGTGCGGCGAGGCTGGAAAGCAGGAAAGTCAAGAAACCACCCAGGACTTTGGGGATCGTGTTCGTGAGCCTAGCTACGGCTCCGCCTAAACCGGCGTCCGATGCGTTGATGAAATAACGCGTCCAGATCCGGTTTCCGAGCGAGAAGGCGATCCGGCCGATATCGATCAACATTACCCGTCCGTTCTTGATAATATCAACTGCCTCGTGGTATTCTTTGGAAATACGCAGGGTCCTCGAGAGATCAGTGCCCGTGCCGACCGGGATCATGGCCAGGGGCGGTAACGTGCCTTTGTTTCGAGCCGCCAGCATGCCGTTGAGTATCTCGTTCATCACGCCCTCGCCGCCGACGCTGATCAGAAGCGTGGCGCCCTTCTCCATATATTCCCTGGCAATGTGATAAGCATGCCACCGGCCTTCGGTCAATCGCCAGGTGACTACGAATCCCTGTGCCTCGAGGTATGCCAGTATCTCGGGCCATCTCTTGCCCGCCTTGCCATGGCCAGCACTCGGGTTGATGATCGCGTGGATATGTTTCGGCCCACTCACGATGCAATACTACGAACATTATACCCGATGTCAACCTCTTTCTTGTGGTGCAAGATGGGGTCATGCAAGATGGGGTCAAATCTTTACATTATACATGCCGCTTTGATCATTACCTCGATCCTGAAGTAATGCTCCTCTATACTGGATCCTGAGAAGAATTTTGAGGTTGTCCCCTTCACTGTTGAAATCCTGTCTGCGTGCGACGCACAGGCAGGTC
>JACUUY010000232.1 GCA_014859085.1 Caldifarciminota bacterium | reverse complement strand
CAAAGGTCCTTGACAGAGATGCAGTTGCGTAGTATCATGAACCGGGTTCGTTACCGAATTTCAACAGTCAACGGACGACCCTAAGAGGGTGCTAATTGTGGGCCAAGAGATGACAGTGATACAGGCCCACTATGAGTCTGAGCCCCGGGAGGTAGAAATGGTGCTGCTAGTATTGTTGTTATTGTCCGGCTGGACTACAGAAGTCGTAACAACTACGGCCAGAGAGTTAATAGGTCCGCCGCTGGCGATCGACTCCTACGGGATGCCCTATGTTCTTGTCCATTCAGACCAGCCAGGCACAGGTTATCTTATCCTTTTCTACAAATCTGATGGCAACTGGATTGCAGATACCTTAGAGTGCAGCGCAATGCCTGATTGCCGCGACATAGCGATCGATAGATCTGGCAATGTCTGGTGCGTTTATTATCTGTACAGCCCTTCTGGTAGCTGTCGCTATCTGATCGTTGCCTCCAAAGAGTCGCATGCTTGGCAAAAAGACACGGTCGAAATCTCCAGCGGGTACGATTTCTTTTCCAACTCAATTACGACTGATACGCTCGGGCGGCCTCATATCACCTATGACTTTGCCCAGTATGGATACTATGGCTATTTGAGGGATTCAATCTGGTGTAAAGAAATAATCGACTCCAATGCTACCTACAATTATCTCTATTGTGCTATTGATGCGGATCATCAGAATCGCCTCCACGTTGGTTATTACCAGTTTGGTCAGTATAGTGGCCCCATTTGGCATGCAGAAAAGAAGGATAATCTCTGGTATTGTGAAGTAGTGGAGTCACCGGGCAGTGTCAATATGTGGTGGCCCACCTCGATAAGAGCTGGTCAGGGAAGGGTGGGAATCGCCTACACGAATCCCGACCCAAACAGCTATCGGCTTAAACTCGCTCATAACAATGGAACCGCATGGGAGATTGATACCCTTACATCGGGTTTCGGCTGTATTTGGAACCAGAAGGCCCTTGATATTGACGCTTTAGGACGATATTGGTTATCATATACTTCCGGCACTGTGCCAATTGTAGCCTTTAGAGAGGTCAATGATTGGCATATTTGCTCTCTGCCGCCTCTGGTGCCACCGTTGACACGAGGCCGGTCAGGTGCTATTCGGGTTGACTCTGAGAATAAGATCCATCTCACGAGGCTTGTTGCCAACGATGATTATTCATATCGGGAAATTCATTACATCTACGGCACGCCGGAAGCGATTGAAGAAAACAAAGTCCAGAACCTGAAAACCGAAAGTGTAAAATTAAAGATATCACCCAACATTGTCTATACCAATGCACAAATCCGATATACGATTCCTGAAACGCAGCGGATCACACTGGATATATATGACATTACTGGTCGACGAATCAATGCAATTATTGATGGCACTGTCAAACAAGGAAGCTACACGTATAATCTTAGTTCGTCTGCTCTCGGCCAGGGTGTTTATTTCTTGGTCCTTGCGACCGAGAGAAAAATAGAAAGGCAAAAACTTATGATCGTTAGATAATAGCAGCCGTTGAACTTCAGCGACCATCGAGGAAATGAATGGAGACTTTAGGCTTGTGCGCGAATCATAACGGGATATTATGATTTCCTGCAATGAAAGGCAGGAATAGACACAACATGATCGCATGTAGAAACCAGAGCAGGCCGAAATGTTTGATATTGGAGTATGTTGAGAAAACCGCGCTGCTGTGCATATCGTACCGTAGATTGAGACACAGTAGTTTGGTCGCAATTAAGGAGGGAAAATGATACAAGAATCATTCACCAAGTACAATGAATTGGCGCAAAATGCAATCAATGAACTCATTACGGATTTTCGCACGCACCA
>JACUUY010000231.1 GCA_014859085.1 Caldifarciminota bacterium | reverse complement strand
CTGCCATCTCTCTTTTTGACGCTACGTCAACGTATTTAAGAAACGCTCAGTAATATCAGAGCAGGTGATTGGTGCGGTGCCGCCGGAACCACCTCCTTTGGCAAACTATACGGTCTCTGGTTCGGTTCGTTATTACAACCATTTAACATATTCAATGGATCCGTTAGAGGGTATTTTAGTAAAATTGTATAATATTATTGGACAAGAAGTAGCAGCAACTCGCACAAATTCTTCTGGTTATTATTCGATGACAATAAGCCAGGGACAGTATACGCTAATCATCTTTGCCCAGAACTATGCCGGCGAGGTGCATGACTGTTGGCGGGCAGATGTAGATGTTTATCCAATTCCTTGGCCGCCCTGGGTTACTTATGATATTGACCTTGATTGTTCTCCTCCAACGTATCGATTCAAGACTCAACAAATTAACCTTTATTCAAATCTGACGGTCAATTATGATGCCGATGGTACTAATTCGAACCGTGCCCGGATATTGTGGCGCATTCAAAGGGAAAAGAATTGGATGTACAGCCATACCTCGCCCAATCGTACCTTGGATTATATTGAAGTAAGTTATCCAGCGATAATTTATATTGATATGCCTTTGTGGTATAATGATAGGACTTTCGTATTGGAACGCACGCCTTTCTACGTTTATTTTGGCAAGTTAGAAGCAGTAAAAGTTAAACTTCCACCAGGTATTCCCCATGGTGGTGATTGGTGGGGAGTCGGTGTTTCGTATCGAAATCCACATCAGATAGTGATAAATGATTCTATTGATATCTGGCATCCGACTTACTCGGTAGGGGCATTATCGCATGAATGGGCACACGGTTTAATGGTTTCTACATTAGGCGGCAAAGTGCCTTATGATTGGGGCCATGCAATTCACTGGTACAATAGCGTTCATAATACTGGACATGCCTTTTCAGAAGGCTTCGCTGAATTCTGTGCTCCAGCAATGTGGGTGACTGAAATGGGGCAAAATGTCGAGCCTGCAACCGATCAGCTTGAATATTTTTATGCAAATCGCCGCCCTATTAACATTCCGCCTTATTATAAAGATTTTCCGTATTACCGTGGGAGAGATACCCTTAATACCAACGGCAGTTTCGTTGAAGGTTCTGTGTTTCAATTTCTCTGGGATCTTTTTGATGACCGCAATACCAATGACCATGAACAGGATTTTGATGATGATGGGGTATATGGTGGGATGGCAAAGATAATGAATACGCTTGCCTCTCTTGGCAGCATAATGACTGCGGAAACTCTAAATTGGGATACCCTGGGCAGTGAAGAAGGTGATTCACTTGCCTTCAAATCTAGAAAAGCGCATTTTCCCGGGCCAGATTACGACTTTGTTGACAAATATAAAGACCGATGGCATGCATTGAATTATGGGAATATCAGTGAGCTGTTCAATGTGGATATCCATCCCTTTGACTATCTACAGCCTTATCCGGTGCCGGCGCCCACGAATTTTGTCAAGGTCATCAATCATGTCCTGAAGAAAGTTACGCTGTACTGGCATAACAATGCCCTAAATCAAGGCGCCTTCTTTGTCGCCAGGAATTTGAACAATACAGGATATGTATCGGTATATGCCATTGCTAACAATCCGGCTTCAATTTCGTTCTCAGAGAGTATTCAGGAAGGTAATTCTTATAGGTATAAGGTCAGGGCATTTGCCTGCGACACCTCTGGTTATTCTAATGAAGTCACAATACCATTCTATATTGCGGCGCCTACGGGACTTATTGTCGCGAGTCAGCCAAATTTGACCTCGGTAAAGCTTCAATGGACCGACAATTCGCTTATTGAAGCCGGCTTTCAGATTGCCCGCCGGGTTGATG
>JACUUY010000230.1 GCA_014859085.1 Caldifarciminota bacterium | reverse complement strand
TAGATGTCCCTTCGCTCCAGGGATCTGATGCCGATGCGCAGCGGCATGATTATCGTGAAAACACTGATCAGCAGGAAAAGGGTGAACCCCGTGTAGACGAGAAAGTGATTGACCGGCCGGTTCATATAGGTATTGGAGAGGTGATTGTAGGCGGGCGTTGCCAGAACCAGGATCACAATGCCGACATACGCGATGCTGACCAAGGCGCTGATGATGCCGCCCGAGCCGGCCGCGATCCTTGACGGGTTGTCGTCATGGAAATTAGGGAAGCGGCTGCCCAGACCAAGGTTGATCGAGACGAGCGCGGCCGCGACGAACAGACCGATCGCTGGAAGGAGAAGATAGAGTCCCCGGTCAACTCTTATGAAGAAATTCGCTGAGATGAGCAAGACCTCGATGATCACCACCGCCGTAAGGAGACTGAATACGTACTTGATCGTCAGGACTTTCCTGAAGGAAAGGGGCGAAGAGCCGATCAACCACATGCCCGCGCGCTCGAGACTGACCGTCGGAAAGATGAACCGGACGCCGAGCGTGGCAAGGACGAAGCTGATATAGGCGAAATTGGCAAAGGCGACGATCGTGCGCCAGAGCGGGAATGTGAAGTAGATCGGGGTTTTGCGCAGGGACAGGATGTACACGACGAGAAGGATCAGGAAAACCGAGAGCTGGACCCACTGCATGGGTTCACGGACGAAGATGAGCAGGTCTTTATAGAAGACCGTCTTTCCGGCCGGCCGCCGGGGGCGGAAGAGAATCGACCGGAGCCGGTTCTTCTTGCCCGTATGCTCGCCGGAAGACAGCCAGGAGCGCGCGTAGCAAGTCCTGGCGACGAGGTATGCCACAAGCAGCGAGCTCAGGTTGACGAAGAAGAGGAGGAGGAAGTTGAAGGCTATCCCGGACGACGGATTGCTGAAACCCCTCAAGATACTGCTGATCCAGGTTGAGGGCACATAGATCCCGCCGACCGTGGTCAGCTGGGCCGCAAAGAGAAGCAGAGTCCTTTCATTTTCGGTTTCGAATATCTTAAGCAGACCCGGGTTGTTTATTCTGATGTACAGGTAGGTCAGGCCGAGGATCAGACCGAGACAAAGAAATATCACCTCTCGCGTGCCGAGCCGCGGAAAGGCGCGCAAGACCAGCGCGATCAGCGTCGATGCCACGGCGGCCGGTATGACGAGATAAATAAGGAGGCTCGCCACCAACACCGGATAGTAGTGGACCGGCGCGCGGGTTGTCACGCCGTAAGCGACAATGAGCGGCAGGGCGATCGTCAGGGTCGCCCATGATGCATAGAGACAATTCTCGACGAGTTTGGTCAGGTAGATGGAGGTCGGCGGCACCGGCAGCGAGAAGAGGAAATCGAGTTCACGGTTATGATAGAAGGTTGAAAGCGAGGTGATCACGTTGCTGAACAGGAGCATGATGAAGAAAACGAAAAAGACCATTTCGATGACCCGGTCGAGCAGCACCGGACCGATGACATCGACCGTCGTAAGGTAGCCAAAGACCCGGAAGAAAATATAATAGGCGCCGAAGATGAAACACGTGATGACAAAAACGAACGACAGGATCCGGATAATGCTCAGCGAGCGTGCCGAGGCAAGAAACACTCTCATGCGTGCGCGCAAGATCAGCCAGAAATCATGCATCATGCTCTATGACTTTTCTGATCCCGGCGACGACGGAATATCTTCAGATAGTTTAAGGTATATATCCTCGATGTCTTTCTCGCCGGAGATCTGTGAGAGTTCTTCAATGCTGCCGGTGAATTTCAGCTCGCCGTGGTTGATGATACCGATGTTCGACGCAACTTCCCGGGTAAAGGAGAGCGTGTGGGTCGATACGAGCAGGGTCTTGCCTTTGTTCTTCAGGTCAAA
>JACUUY010000075.1 GCA_014859085.1 Caldifarciminota bacterium | reverse complement strand
TGTATTCTTGATGATCCCCTCGATCTCTTTGCGCGCCGCCTGTACGACATCCTCGATCCGCGACGGATGAATCCGGCCGTCGGTGATAAGTTTCTCCATTGAGATGCGGGCTATCTCCCGCCGGATCGGGTCGAAACAGGAGAGGGATATCATTTCTGGGGTATCATCGATGACCACTTCGACGCCCGTAAGATTTTCGAAAGCGCGTATGTTCCGTCCTTCGCGGCCGATGATCCGGCCTTTCATTTCGTCCGAAGGGATCGGCACGACCGAGATCGTCGTGTCTGCGGTGTGCGCGGTCGCGCAGCGCTGGATGACCTGGAGAAGCACCTCGCGCGAACTCTCGTCGGCTTTTGCCTTGGCTTCTTCCTTAATCTGATTGATCAGTGCCGCCGCTTCATGCTTGGCTTCGGCTTCGAGGTTCTTCATGAGCATCGCCTTGGCCTCTTCTTTTGAAAGATTGGCGATCTTCTGAAGGGCCTCATTCTGCTCTCGTATCATCTGGTCGAACCGCTCGGATTTCGCGTGGATTATCCTTTCCTTGTTCTGCAGGTCGTGCTGCGTATTCATCAATTCTTTCTCTTTGTCGACGATCAGACGCTCGTGTCGGTCGATTATCCGCTGCTTGTCCGCAAGCCTTCTTTCCGCTTTATCGAGCTCTTTACGGCGCGATGCCGTTTCCTGCTCGAACTTGACCTTTTCCTGGTACCAGCTTTCTTTGGCGGCGATCTCGGCGGCGCGACGGCAATTTTCCGCTTCTCTCTTGGCTTCCTCGATGATCCTGGCGGCTTCATTCGAGGCGTTCGCCAGTTTTGCCTTTGCATAGCGTAGATACAAGAAAATTGCTAAAACGATCGCCAGGATTATTGAGGCGATTGCGATTACTATTATCATAAAGACTCCTTACCTCCCACGGAGGCAATTTGTTAAAGTCCCCCGCGGGTGCCGTGTGATAAAAAGTCTTTGAACCCAAGGTTAAGGTGGGCGCCAGTCGATTTCGGGGTAAATCCCTAATCGAACATGGCTCCCTTAAGATGGGTGTTGGCTCAAGACTTAATACCGATCACGGGCACCGCAGGGAACGAATTAAGGAACAGCTTCATCTATCCTGAGGATCAGCGACCTTATCCTCTCTTCCATATCCGACAATTTCCTGTTCAGTTGATTTTCCCGCTGGAGATAGTCGTCGACCAGGTTCAAACAGGCAAGCACGGCGATCTTCGTCGTCGAGGGTAAAGGAAACTCCCGGTGTATTTCTTTCATCCTGGCATCGACGATCTCGGCCACTTCCTTTATTCGTTCAGTATCCACATCGTCGGAAATGACACGATAATCATTTCCAAAGATGTTCACAATGACCTCAGTTTTCTTCAACTCATCTCCTATATTAGCAGATCATCAACCTTCTCGATCAAGCCATCAACCCTTTTCTTCACTTCTTGCTTAGTGTTTTGCATACGACTGTTGCTTTCTTCAAAATCTTCTATCTTCTGTCTTAGTTCGTTGATCAGAGACACCAATCTGTCAATACGTTCCTCAAGTTTCGTTAATTCGTCCAAATCTTCTCCTTTGTTCTCAGGCTTACATTGAAGGCCTTCAGCACTTCCTCGACGATCCTGTCGACGAAGACATCCACCTCGCCATCGGTCAGGGTGCGGTCCGGCGCGCGAAAGTACAGACGGAATCCCAGACTCTTCATCGCCGGGGGCAGATTCTCTCCTCTGTAGTAGTCGAAGAGCACGACCCGTTCAAGAACCGGTCCGCCGCACCTCAACATAACGCCGGCCATGTCCGGGGCCTGCGCGGTATCGTCGGCGATGAAAGAGAGGTCTCGTGTGTTTGCCGGGAACCTGGGCGGCGGCATGTAGAACCGATCCTCGATCATGTTCCACAACGGATCAAGCGTCAGTTCGAAGAAACAATATGGTTCTTTGCAGAGCGCGGTATCGAGTACCCCCAGGAAGCCGAGCTCTTTCCCCAACGCCCGGATCAGGACGCCGTGCTGGAAGCCTTGTCTCGTTGCTGGTTTGAAACTCTGATCAGTAAGGTGCAGTAAGCGGAACAGGCTTTCAACCACACCTTTTGCGTCATAGTATCCGGTCTTTTCGACCTGCCGCTGCCAGAAGTCCTCATAGCGATCGCCGCCCAGGATCACACCCAGTTTTCGTTCCTGGAATGGCGGTTTGGACAGCAGCACGTTTCCGATCTCAAACAACCTGAGCGATCTGTTGCCCTTCGCCAGATTGTTGTTCAGAGAATCCAACAATCCAAAAAGGAGTGTTGGTCTAAGTGCATCGAACCGCTCGTTGAGCGGATTCTTGATCCTGACAAACTGCTCATAACCGTGCTGCGTGAGCAATTTGCTTGACATGATTGAAAGGTTGTATGTTTCATCGAATCCCTGACCGACAAGATAGTTCTTTATCAATTCCTCGTGCACCTGTGCTTTGTCGACCTGCACGCGGCCCGACCACTTCGCCGGTTCGGTCTCGGGGATCTTCATGTACCCGTAAACACGCGCAACTTCTTCGTAGATGTCCTCTTCAATATGGATGTCGCGCCGGAAATGCGGGATCTTCGCGGTCAGCGCTTTTGTACCCGTCACCTGGACATTTATCTTTTTCAATATGCCCTTGACCTGCTTGGTGCTCAATTCGAGAGAGAGTATGCGGTTCAACCGGGCCAGCGAGAATCCCACGTTCTTCGCCACTGCTTTCCTTCCCTGGCCGATGAATTCTGTTTCGCGGCCGCCGGCGTATTGCTCAAAGTACACCGCCGCCATCTTCGACGCCGTGTCGACGATCGCCATATCCGCACCGCGCTCGAAACGCATCGCAGCATCGGTCATGATGGACAGGCGCCGTGCCGTATGGCCAATGCGCTTGGCATCGAAACAGGCGCTCTCGAGCAGCACTTTCTTCGTCCTGGTTGATATCTGCGCCCGTCTCGCGCCAATAATGCCGGCGAGGGCGACCGGTCCGTCACTGTCCGCGATGACCAGGTCCTCTCTGTGCAGTTTGAGCGTCGTGCCGTCGAGCGTAATGAATTTTTCGTCGGCGTTTGCCCGGCGAATGAGTATGCCGCCCTTGAGTAGGTCCATATCGAATGGATGCAAGGGCTGGCCCGTGAAGAGCATCACGAGGTTCGTGACGTCAACGACGTTGTTTACGGGTTTCATGCCCATACAATGCAGGCGCCATTTGAGCCAGAATGGAGAATCCTCGATATGAATGCCATCGCTGACCCGGCCCGTATAACGCGGGCAGCCGTCGATATCCGCGATCTTGATCTTGAAAATTCCGGCACGATTGCTCTGCCTTGGCGCATACAACCGGTCGAGCGAGCTCAGCCGGGAGTAGTCAATGCCGAGACTGCCGGATATTTCGCGGGCTATGCCTTCCACGGACAGCCAATCCGGACGGTTCGGCGTCGTGCTGACGTCGATGACCAGATCATCGAAATACTTTTCAAACGGCGCGCCAGGCCGGCCCCGGTCCAGAACGATGACACCGGTTGAGGAATCGGCAAGCCCCAGTTCTTGTTCGCTTACCAATACGCCGTCGGATCTGACGCCGGCAAAATCTTTTTCGGTCACGAGATTGCCATTGAGTTTCCCTCCGGCCGACACAACGAGAACGAGGTCGTTCTGTTTCACATTCCGGGCCGCCGTGACGATCTGAATATCACCCTTGGCCTTCACGCTCAAGACACTCAGGTTCTGCTGCCGGTTGTGCCCGGAGATCGATGCTATCCGGCCAATGACCGCATCCTGGGGCGCGCGGGATATCTTGTCTTCAACCTCAAGCCCGAGGTTCAAACAGATCTTCTCGAGGCGAGCGATATCGATCGCTTTGCGCAGGAATTCCTCAAGCCACTTCTTCGATACTAACATCCTTGCCTCGATCCCTCACCACGTTCGGTACGCATCATCCGTTGCATCTTTCTTTCCATCAGCGGAATCGAATGAACGGAGTTCATTAGAATTGCTCCAAAAACCTGACATCGTTCTCATAGAAGACCCTGATATCATCGATCACGTACTTGATCATCGCGACCCGCTCGACACCCATGCCCAGCGCATAACCCGAATATTTGCCCGGCGGGATTCTGACATTCTTCAGCACATTGGGATGCACCATCCCGCATCCGAGCACTTCGAGCCAGCCGCTGCTACCGCATACCGAGCAGCCGGTGCCGCCGCAGACTATGCAGCTCACGGCCAATTCGCCCGACGGTTCGGTGAACGGGAAGAATGACGGCCGCAACTGGTACTTCGTCTTTGGCCCGAAGATATGTCGAACAAACTCGTTGAGGAGCCATTTCAGTTCACCAAAAGACACGCCGGTGTCAACGTACAATGCCTCAACCTGGTGGAACACGGGCGAGTGACTGGCGTCGAACGCATCGTACCGGTAGCATCGCCCGGGGCAGATAATTTTGACCGGTGGTTTCTGTTTTTCCATGGTCCTTATCTGCACCGGCGAGGTGTGGCTGCGCAGCAATAGATCGTCCTTGATGAAGAAGCTCGAGAACATGTCGCGTGCCGGGTGATCGTGGGCCATGTTCAGGGCTCCGAAGTTATACCAGTCATATTCGATCTCGGGCCCGGTCTCCACCGTGAATCCGTAACTTCTGAAAAATGTAATGATCTGTTCAAAGACCTGCGTGAGCGGATGGAAATGACCGACCGGCGGCATTTTCCCGGGCAAGAGCAGGTCGATCTCTCCTTCTGACTTGTCCTCGCGGCCCTGGAGGCATTTTTCCAGCTCCCTGGTCATGTCCTGCTTGAGTCTGTTCAATGATTCGCCAAAGGATTTTCGCTCACCGGCGGCCAGCTGTGCGATCTCTTTGAACAGACGGTTTATTTCTCCCTTACGTCCGAAGTATTTGACCCTTACGGCCTCGAGCGATGCGACATCGCGGGCGCTTTCGAGAGATTCTCGGATCTCGCGCTCTAACTTATTCAGCCGTTCCTGCATCTTTACGTCCGCCCTTCCCCTTCTGCTCCTGGTCGCTGTCTTTGCACAGATCCACCAGTACATCGAATTGGTCAGGATATTCGTAGGCAATGCTGGCCAGTGTCTTACGGTCCAGCTCGATGCTGTTTTGTTTCAGGATGTGGATAAACTGTGAATATCTCATGCCCTTTTGCCGAAGCGCCGCATTGATCCTGGTGATCCAGAGCGCACGGAACACGCGTTTCTTCCGCTTCCTTTCACGATACGCAGACACCCAGGCTTTCATCACCGCGATCCGCGCCGTCTTATAGAGGCGGTGTTTACCACCCCAGTAGCCCTTTGCCTCCTTGAGCCATTTCTTACGCCTTTTCCTCGTCTGGACCACATTTTTCGTTCTTGGCATTTTCAGACTCCTTTGTAATAGATTATAATCATTTTGTAATTTCTGTCAATGTTCACGCAGAATCCGGCGGCTAATACCCGGCGAGTGCTTAGTTTATTGTGGATTGTACTTTACTGGATCCCACCCCAGGCAGAGTGTCCAGAATGCTGCGTAAACTCCAGAAACCCGCAGTATTTACACGAGCAGTTTCGTTTTCTTGAGGTCGGGTTTTGAGACCTTTGTGGGTTTGCGCAGTCTGCGTTTCCTTTTTCGTGACTTTGACGACAGGTTATGGCGCCTGCCCGCCCTGCTGCGCATTATCAGACCGCTCTTCTTGACCTTCAAACGTTTCTTAGCGCCGCGCTTAGTTTTCTGCTTTGCCATCGGATTGTCTCCTCTTCTTTTCCGGCAGATAGGTGACTATGAAGACATTGCCTTCACGCTTCGGCTCAGCTTCCGGCTTGCCGAGTCCGTCGAGATCGAGCTGCAATTTCTGAAGCATCTTCAAAGCCAGGGCCGCGTGCAGCATTTCCCGGCCTCTCAGGCGCAGCGAAATCTTCACCCGGTCACCATCAGCGAGAAATTCCTTGACCTTTGAAAGTTTTACATGATAGTCGTGCTCGCTGATCTTCAACGAGAATCTCATACCGCGGGCCGAGGTTCGATGCTGGTGCTTGCGCGACTCGCGCTCCTGTCTTCTCTTTTCATATATGTACCGGCCGAAGTCCATCAGCCGGCAGACCGGAGGCCGGGCATTCGGAGCGACCTCCACCAGGTCAAGCTCCTTGACTCGGGCCATGTGCATTGCTTCCTTGATATGAAATTCACCGAGCATTGTCCCATCCTCGTCCACGATCTTCACACTCTGTGCTCTGATCTCGCGGTTCACTTTGGGTAGTTGCTTAATTTTCACCTCCCTGTTCAGATGCGACCAAATCGAAAAAATCCTTTAACTTCATCTGGCCCAAATTCCCTTCCTTGTGTTTTCTCAACGAGATCGCTTTATCCACGACTTCCCGCTGCCCCAGAATGAGCATGTAAGGTACTTTGCTCGATTCGACTTCTCTTATCCGGTAGTTGATCTTCTCGGATTTGTTGTTAATCTCAGCCCTCAACCCTTGTTTCCTGCATCTCTGCAGAACCTGCTCGGCATACCGGGTTTCCTTGTCGGTTATCGGCATGACGACGACCTGCACCGGTGCCAGCCACACCGGGAATGAGCCGGCATAATGCTCGATCAGACAACCGATGAAGCGTTCCAGCGAACCATAGATGGCGCGGTGAATGACGACGACTTGCTTGTGCTTGCCATCACGGTCCATGTACTCGATATCGAACCGGCGCGGGAGATTGAAATCGAACTGGATCGTCGTTGCCTGCCACGGGCGGCCCAGTGCATCTATCAGCTTGATGTCGATCTTCGGTCCGTAGAACACGGCTTCGCCTTCCATGCGCGTGTATTCGGTCCCCACGTTCTCGAGCGCGGCGATCAAGCCGGTTTCTGCCCGTTCCCACTCCTCGTCCGTGCCCAGGTATTTGGTCTTTTCCATCGGGTCACGGACCGAGAGTTCGATCCGGAAATCGTGGAACCCGAACCGGTTGAGGAATTTCTTTGCGAGTATCAGCACTTTGGCAAGTTCCTCCACGATCTGCTCGGGCTGGCAGAAGATATGAGCGTCGTCAATGGTCAGCCCCCTGACACGTAGCAGCCCGTGCAGGGTTCCGGACAGCTCCTTGCGGTAAACCGTGCCCAATTCTGCGTACTTCAGGGGTAATTCCCGGTAACTACGCACTTTAGACTTGTATATGAGGATATGGCCGGGGCAGTTCATGGGCTTCAGGACATATTCCTCATTCTCGACCGGCAGCAAGTACATGTTGTCACGGTAAAAATCATAGTGTCCGGATTGCTGCCAGAGATGGCCCCGTGCAATATGGGGCGTCATATTGATCTGGTAACCAGCCGCAATGTGCTCCTGAGTCCAGTATTCCTCGATCAGCCTGCGCAGCGTGGCACCTTTTGGATGCCAGTACACGAGACCGGCGCCGGCTTCTTCGAATATCGAGAACAACTCAAGATCAGCGCCCAATTTCCGGTGATCGCGCTGCTTGGCTTCCTCGATCTTTTTCAAATAATCGTTCAGCTCATCCGGTGTTGGGTACGCAATTCCGTATATCCGCTGAAGCATGGGTTGCTTGACATCGCCCCGCCAGTAGGCGCCGGCAAGGCTGAGCAGTTTGAAGGCGCCGATATTACCGGTACACCCCACATGGGGACCGCGGCACAGGTCGACGAATTCGCCGTTGCGGTATAGAGTGATCTCATCATCTTCGATCTCATTGAGCAGCTGCACCTTGTATGACTCGCCATTCTTTTCAAACATGTCGATCGCATCCGTTTTTTTGGTCGGTAGTCGCTCAAACGGTATATCCTGACCGATGATCTGCTGCATTCGCTGCTCGATCCGGCTGAGGTCTTCTGGAGAGAATGGCCGGTTCAGGTCGAAATCATAGTAGAAGCCCTGGTCAATAGCCGGGCCGATCGCCAGTTTAGCGCCGGGGAAGAGTTGCTTCACGGCCATGGCCATGATGTGAGACGCCGAATGCCAGTACACTTCCCGGCCGGCATCAGACGAGAAATCAAGGAGGTCCACTTCACAATCTTCCGTGATTTCAGTGCTTAGATCGCTCAAGTCGCCGTTGACCCGCGCCGCAAAAAACTTGCGGTCAGAGACCAGTTCAAAAATGCGTTTTCCTCTTTCGATTTCGACAATCTTGCCGTCGATTTTGACTTTTATCATACAGCAATTATAGATTGAAATTGAATTTTGTCAATAGAACTCGGGATTGCCAGGCAGATAATGCAACAAAAACACGTCATTCCTTGGATAATGTCCAGAGCACCCCTCCTTGACTTTGTTTTGCCGTTTCAGTATAATGCACCGTGGATCACATCAGATACGCGTTCATCGCCCTGATCGGTTGGGGGTTCTGGGCGATCGGCAGCAAAGTATTGACTCGATATTTCAATACATTAAGCACGGCCTTCTGGATCTCTTTCTGGTCGATCCTATTCCTGAGCATCTTCCTTTTTTTTCGCAAGAACCTGGTGGTCAACCGATATGTCTTCTATGCCATTCCAGTCGGGTTCGTTTCTCTGCTTGCAATGATCGCGTTCTACAAGGCCCTGAAAACGGGACCTTCTTCGGTTGTCCTGCCGCTGACCAACATGTATGTTATCCTGCCTGTGCTTTTTGGTTTCATCGTCCTGAAAGAGCCCATAACGGTGCCGAGGGTCATCGGTATAATCCTGGCGATCATTGCCACGGTCTTGCTCACGATATGACGATAATAATATACGAAGAAAGACCCGAGCAGTTGTATCCGCTGACCAACCTCGTTGCCCAGTTTAGCGTGCGCGTCGGTATGATGACGTTCGCCGAGCATACGGCGCTGTTCTTACGGGTGCGGGAAATCGGCCGTGTCGGCCGGCCGATGTTCGGTTTCAAACCGGTCAGACCCCGCGCACCGGTCGTATACCTCTCGAGCCGTTTGCTCGTGACCGGAAAATTCGCCCTGCCAGGAACAGATACCGTGCTCCAAGTTGGCGCGGACAAGGCAGGCTTGGTCAAAACCGCGCCGCCCTTTCCAGTGACGATGGAGCAGATGGGTGACGCCTTGATGACGGTCAAGCGCTCAAGACAGGTGTCTGGTATCTGGGTCAACCATCCGTGGGATCTTATCGCGCACAACGCAGAGATCACCGGGCTTCAATTCAGCAGGCGCCGCAGGAAAACGGGTGGAGCATGCCGGGCCGATGTCCGAGGCGACCGGAAGAACCTTTTCATTGATAAAAGCGCGCGCGTCCACAAACAGGTCTTTCTCGATGTCACTGAGGGACCGGTATACATTGATGCCGGTGCGGAGGTTCTTCCTTTCACGTCCATTATCGGACCATCGCATATTGGTTCGGACACCGTGATCGACCGGGCAAAGATCGCAAAGTCAAGCATTGGCCCGCAGTGTCGCATCAGCGGCGAAGTCGAGGCGTGTATCTTCCAGGGCTACTCGAATAAACACCATGAGGGGTTCATCGGTCACTCGTTCGTCGGCGAGTGGGTGAACCTGGGCGCCCTCACGACCAATTCTGATCTGAAGAATAATTACGGTCCGGTGCGGATGATTATCGGCGGACGCGAAGTCGATACCGGCATGACCAAACTGGGTTGTTTTATCGGCGACCACGCCAAACTCGGTATCGGGACCTTGATCCCGACCGGCGCCGTGGTCGGCAGCTTCGTGAATTTCGCGGCCGGCGGCATGATGGATAAGTACACGGCGGATTTCACGTGGGTCGTGGCCGGCCGGCACGAGATGTATGATCTGGACAAAGCAGTAACGACCGCACGACACGTAATGCACCGCAGGAATGTAAAGATGTCGTGCGAATACGAACAGATGATCCGGTCCCTCCATGGCAGCATTCGTTGTCGCAATTGACGGTGTAGCCGGTTCGGGCAAGAGCACGACGGCAAAGGGTGTTGCCCGCAGACTCAATCTCTTCTATCTGGACACGGGCGCGATGTACCGCGCCTTCACCCTGAAGTACTTGCGCCATCGCAAGGCCGATGAACGTGACATTGATGTCGGGCTGATCGAGGAGCTGCTGAGCACGACCGCGGTCGACCTGTGCCAGGAAGGGGACGAAGTGCGTGTATTTCTCGACCGTGAGGCTGTTTCGCTGGCCATCCGAACACCCGAAGTGAGCCGTTTCGTATCGCAGATCTCGGCAATAGCCGAGGTGCGCGAATGGATGGTTGCCCGGCAGCGGGAAGTCGCCGAGGGCAAGCGGGTGGTCTGCGAGGGCCGCGATATCGGCACGGTCGTCTTTCCCGAAGCTCAGGTTAAGATCTTCATGGATGCGGACGTCAAGGTTCGGGCGGCAAGAAGGCTCAAGGAAATGGGCGAAAAGAAGATGGACACAGAGATGGGTGAGGTGATCGAGAATCTGAAATTCCGCGACCGGTACGACTCGCAGCGCGCGCACTCACCCTTGAAAAGAGCGGCGGACGCGATCGTTATAGATACGACCAATATAACTATCGACCAGGAAATCGACATGGTTACGAAGATCGTAGAAAAGACGCTGCAGGACAAACGGGCTCTGTAGCCTGCGGACAGCAAGCATCCGGATCTTCGTGCTGCAACTTCCTTAGAAGCGTAATAAGCGGTTTTCGATAGCATGTTTTGATCTGTTCTGTAATGTGTGATTGCGATGTTTTCAAATATGTAAGCATCTGTGTCAGCAGGCTGGTATTCTGGTAATTACCAGAATACCAGAATAGCCATATGCGTACTGTTTATGATCTTTCCGGTGGATCGTTGCGTGCCCAATAAAAGTGGCGTGCTAAGAATGTTGATTGTGCCGAGATTGTGGATGGGTTGGATTTTAGGGGACAACGATTAAGGGCCAAATGAGCATGCGGACGAAGCCTGAAGGTATTTTGGCGCAAAGGATATGAATATTAGTTGCTTGACCTCGATGAATAACAACATAGAATATGATACAGCTATGGCAATGGCGAAAAGAATATCCAGTGGCTGTTTACAATTGACCAGCAATGGTAGTGTTCTTGGGTTTTCTGTCACTGACAACGGATTCAAAAGGGTGCGTTAAATTGCAGGAATCAACATTTGTTGAAGCGGCATATCAAGTATTGAAAGATAAGAGGCAGCCATCAAGAGCGTCCGTAATTACGAGTAACGCCCAAAGGAAGGGGTGCATAAAAACCACGGGTACTACACCTGCGGCAACTATGGTTGCACAAATTTGCATGGATCTAAGAATAAGAAGAGCCACATTCAACCTTGAAGTGCAACGAGCGCTCGAGAAGCGACCTCGAATGGGG
>JACUUY010000074.1 GCA_014859085.1 Caldifarciminota bacterium | reverse complement strand
CCTCAAAAACACCACATCACCTTGGGTTAGATTTTATTTTGATGAAAGACGGAACATCGATTACTTCCGGCCCGTCCGAACATGCCTCAAGAACCAGCCGATGTCGAATATCTCATCGAGCTCGGCCGGAGCCAGATACTTCATGATCTGCCGGTCGGCCTGCGCGACCGCCTTCAGATTCGTTCTCGTCCGCACCGCACTGAACGACGCCTTCTGCACCGCGCGGTATGCCGCGGCGCGGTCCATCCCCTTCTCGATCAGTCCATTCATGAGGCGCTGCGACGCATAGACACCATTACTCGCTTCGATATGCTCGAGCATGCGGTCCGGGAACACCTGAAGATTCTCGATGACCCAGATCATTTTCAGTGTGATATAGTGCACCAGGTGTAGCATATCCGGGAACACCACGCGCTCGGCCGAGGAGTTCGTTAGGTCGCGCTCATGCCACAGGTTGACATTGTCAAAAGCGCAGACCATGTACGCCTTGATCACCTTGGCCAGACCGCATACCCGTTCACACGTGATCGGATTCCGTTTGTGCGGCATGGCCGATGAACCCTTCTGCCCCCGGGTAAAGGGCTCGGCGAGTTCACCGATCTCCGATCGTGAAAGATTCCGGATCTCGGTCGCGATACGATCGAGCCCGCAGGCGTACAGCGCACAAGCCGCGGCAAGCGCGGCAAACCGGTCACGCGGCAGGACCTGGGTGCTGACCGGCTCCGGTTTCAGGCCGAGCCGCTTCATGACCAGTCTTTCAATACGCGGCGCAAGGATCGTGTAGGTGCCGACGGCACCGGACAATTTGCCGTATGACATCTCGCGTTTCGCCGCGAGCAATCTTGAATAGTTCCTTTCCGCTTCCTCGTGCCACGACGCCGCTTTGTAGCCGAAGGTGATAGGCTGGGCAAAAACGCCGTGCGTGCGCCCCATCTGCGGGCAGTTCCGGTACTTGTTCCGCAGCCGGTTCAGACCCTTGATCAACCGCCGGACATCGCGCAGAATAACAGCGGTCGCCTGGAGCAGAATGACGGCCGATGCCGTGTCGACCAGGTCATAGGAGGTCAGTCCGAAATGGAGCCAGCGCCCCTCTTTTCCGATCTTCTCGCGCGCCGCTTCAAGGAATGCGATCACATCGTGATTCGTGGTTTCTTCGATCTGTTCAACCCGCTTCGTGCTGACCTTCACGTTCTTCAGCCGGCGGCTCAGTCCTTTGGGAATGATACCTTCGGCTTCCTGAACCTCTGCGACCACCCGCTCGACATCGAGCCAGATCTCGAACTTATACTCCTGGCTCAGAATTCTGGACAGTGCGTCTGTCTGATAACGTTCTATCATACTCCCAGGTATAGTTGAATTATGCGACCACCGCGGTCAATGATGATACTCGTCTCACGTGGATAGCGCGAAACCCGCTGAAAATCCTCCTTAGTGTGGATCCGCGTACCCCCGATCATAAGAATGACGTCGCCCGGAACGATCCCCAGACGGCTGCCGGCGCTGCCCGGATCGACCTTGATCGCGACCACGCCCTCATTGTAGGCAAGGTTGTGCTCGCGCATGAGCCTCGCGTCGATGTTCTCGACATGGATGCCGTGCACGAGCCCGTCAGATCCCTTCGATTCTCCGACCGTGAATTCGGACTCAATCGTCCCGGTGGAACGTACGATCGTCAATTCGACCCGGTCGCCGACGTACACGGTCGAAACGAGCCGATCCCAATCGGCGATACCGGTCACCGGACGGCCGTTGATACGCGATATTACATCGCCTTCCTTGATACCTGCCTTATGCGCTGCACTCTGCGCATCCACCCCATTGACGAGAACATAACGGCGAGTCCCCGGCGCGGGCTCGCCCGCATCCTGAGCAACCTCAGTCGTCCACAATCCGATCCAGGGAACCCTGACACGGCCATGCTGCCGCGTCTCATCGATAAATTTCTTGACCTCGTTGATCGGCCGTGCAAAACCGATCCCCTCGGACCCGCCACCTGACGTGAAGATCGCGGTGTTCAGACCGATGACCTCGCCGAGGATATTCACCAACGGGCCGCCCGAATTGCCCGGGTTTATCGCCGCATCGGTCTGGATCATGTTCTTGTAGACGCGATCTTCCCGGGTCGATTTGATCGACCGGCTGAGCGCCGAAACGACGCCGACGGTCACAGTCGGCCGCGTATCCTCGAGGAGGAAGCCGAACGGATTGCCGAAAGCGATCACCCATTCACCGATCATCAGATCATCCGAATCGCCGAGTTCGGCGGCCGGAAGATCAGTACCGTCGATTTTGAGCAGGGCAAGGTCATGACCGGCGTCGGCGGCAATGATGCGACCTTCGTATTGCCGGCCATCCGGCAGCGATATATTGATCTGTGTTGCATTCGATATCACGTGTTCGTTGGTCACGATATACCCGTCGGCCGAAATGATCAATCCGGTGCCCAGACTCCTGACCTGCTGCCGGTAATAGCGCTCCGGGAAAAAATCGCCGAAGAATTCGCGAAAGAATTCATCGCTGAAAGGAGAACGGAACCGCGAGGCGGCGACGACCCTGGTCTGCACGACGGTGATCGACACGACCGACCGGTTGACTTTTTCCGCCGCGACCACGATCGCATTCGCCCGCTGCCTCGATGTCTCCTCGTTCACGCTTGCGAGCAAGGTGGTCTCGCGATAGCGCGCGCCTTGCCGGTTCACGAACCGGCTGTACAGGTACACGGCGCCGAACCCTAGCGCGATACCGACCGCGATGGATATCAAATCCCTTTTTTTCATAGCCGTTCCATGACCTCCTCACTCATAAGAAACCGAGACCAAAAACAAACCCTGCGCTGGGGCGAAGTTGATGTCCTGCCTCGCGCCGCTGAAGATCTCAGCCGCGCTGTTCACGGCAAACCGGCCCCGGCCGACATCGACCAAAAAACCGACGATGCCGCGCACCATCTTGCGCAGGAACCGGTCGCCCTCGACGCGGATGACGACCTCGGTGGACGCGCCGGCCAGCGTGATATCGCGGACATCGCACACCGCGAGCGCGCTGCCGTTGCGCACGGAAAAGTGAGAAAAATCCCGCTTACCGGTCAGCGACGGGATCGCCGCGCGCATTCGCGCGATGTCCAGGGGCTGTTTCAGATACCAGGTGTATCTCGTTCTGAATGGCGAGGGTTCGAAGGTAAGATGGTACTCGTAGACCTTGCTCTTTGCCCAGTAGCGGCTGTTGAAATCCTCCGGGACAACGGCGATATCCTTGATGTGGAGATCGTCACCGGCCATGGAATTCGCGCCGTTCTTTATGGCATCCAGGTCCAGTTGCGATTCAGTGTGAAAATTGGCGACCTGCCCGAGCGCGTGAACCCCCTGATCCGTCCTGCCGGCGGCGGTCAGTTTGATCTCCTCGCCGGTGATCTTGCCCAGCACGGTCTCCAGTTCTCCCTGCACGGTCCGTTTGTCAGGCTGCTGCTGCCAGCCATAGAAAGCCGTGCCATCGTATTCGACGACGATACTCAGATTTCTCATCCAACGTAATTATAATCAAGGAGGCCAACAAATCAATAAGCGCATTATCCTTGCATGCTGCACGACCAACGCGGGGCGGTCGATGATTCATGCAAGGGGCAGTCTAACCACGAATGTAGTACCCTCGCCCACCTTGCTGTCGACACTGATGCTGCCGTTATGGGCGCTGATTATGTTCCATGCGATCGCCAGACCGAGACCCGTGCCGCCCTTCTTCGTCGTGTAGAACGGCTCGAATACCCTCTTGAGATTGTCTTGTTCAATGCCGGGGCCATGATCACGGATCTCGACGCACCCCTGTTTCATGCGCCGGTACGACCGGATCTCGATCGTATTCTTCTCGCCGCTTACCTCGTAGGCGTTGTTCAGGATATTGGTGAAGCCCGATTTCAATTTGTCCATATCGCAGAGCACGGAGAAATCTTCGTCTCTGCGCTTGATCACCAATCCCTTGGCATTCTCTCTCAACAGACTGCCGAGCAGCGCCTCGCTTATCACTTCACCGATGCGGACCTTGTTCCGGTTCTTCGGCGTGAATTGGGAGAAATTGAGAAAGTCGGTTACGATATCGTTCAGACGTTTTGTTTCCTTCAGGGCCATTTCGACGAACGGAAGCGCTTTCTTCCGGCCCTTGTCATCGCGGATGACTTCGAGCGAACCCATTATCGACGAAAGCGGGTTGCGGATCTCGTGGGCCAGCGAACCGCCAAGTTCGGCAAGGAGTTTGGTCTCGCTGGCAACGCGTGAACTTTCTTCGAGTCTTCTCAACTCGGTCATGTCCTGGAGGATCGCCAGGCCCGCCTTGCCATCGAAGATGCGCACGCACGATAGAACGTAGTACCGGTCGTTGAATCTCAATTCGAATGAATCCGACGTGCCGCGGTCATTCATGAATCTTGCCACGTGGAGGTGGACAATGGCGCGCAACCGGCTATCACTCATGTTCGTGTATAGAATATCGCCTCTGCTGTCGACCGTGATGACGCCGGAAGGCAGATTCCTTATTATATCCTCGGTCGTGAGGCGCAGCCGTGCCGCCTCTTCAACCCGGCGCTGGTAGCTCTCGGACAGGCCGCCGCTCAGTATGCCGACCAGCAGGAAGAGCAGACCAAAAACATAGAAACGGTACAACACAACGGACATGGCATAACCCTGCAAGCCGCGGCTCTGGAAGAAGACCAGTCCGAGAAAGAATACGGTGGCGCTTATCGCTATGATGTACGCACCGCGCCGGTACAGATACATTGAGCCGGCAAGGATGAGTATCACGTAGATCAGCGGGAAGAGACTCTCGATGCCGCCGGTGGAGTGAATGATCGCGCCGGCAAGCGGGATATCTGAGAGGAATATGATGTACAGCAGCGCGGTCGCGGAGATCCTCGCGCGCAGGACGAGGAAGACCGCGGCGAGAACGAGCGAGGCCAGGATGAGGTACCATGCCGGTGTAATTGTCCGGTACAGGGGCGGGTACGATGTCAGAAGGACGAACGCCACGACGAACGGGTGGACGATGATGAGACCAACTATCCGGTCGATCCGGCCAAAGATCTTCATGCTCCCCAGCGGTGGCAGGCGATACGGAACGCGCCGCGTCCGCGCTGCCGCTCTGCCTGCTTCAGTGCCAGAGCCGCGCTATTCCGTGATCGTGCCGGCGAGCTGGAATATCGGCAGGTACATCGATATGACGATAAAGCCAACGACGCCGCCCAGCACGACCATGATTATCGGCTCCATGGCGGCGGTCAGGTTATCAACCGCCTGGTCAACTTCGGCATCGTAGAAATCAGCGACTTTGCTCAACATTTCATCGAGGCCGCCCGAAGCTTCGCCGATCGCGATCATCTGGGTAACCATGGGCGGGAATACCGCCGTTTTGGTGAGCGGGTCGGCGATGTTCTCGCCGCCCTTGATCGAAGTCCGCGCCTTGAGGATCGCGTCTTCAACGACCCAGTTGCCGGAACTCTTGGCCGTGATCTCGAGCGCATCGATGATCGGCACACCGCTCGAGAGGAGTGTTGACAAGGTACGCGAGAGGCGCGCGATCGACTGTTTGCGGATCAGATTGCCGATGACCGGGAGTTTGAGTAGTATCGGGTCCATCGCTCTGGCGCCGGATTCGGTTTTGTGCCAGCGCCGCAGGATCGTCACGACCGCGACGAATGTTATGAGCAGGGGCACTGCCCATATCTTGAGTAAATTCGACATCCCCACGACCAGCTGGGTCATCGGCGGCAATTCGGCACCGACACCCTCGAACATCTGGGCAAAGACCGGGATGACGAAGATCAGCAAGATCGAGATCGCCAGCACCGCGACGCCGAGGATGATTATCGGATAGATCATCGCACCGCGGATCTTGCGGATCAAGGCGGCTGATTTCTCAAGATAGTTGGCGAGCCGGACCAGGATCACGTCGAGGGCGCCGCCGGTCTCACCCGATTCGACCATGTTCACGTACAGGTTGTCGAAGACCTTGGGCTGGCGCCGCAGCGCATCAGCGAGTGAAAGGCCGCCTTCCACATCGGTCCTCACTTCGCCCAGGACGCGGCGCAGAGCCGGGCTCTCGGTCTGCTTGGCAAGGATCTCAAGGCAGTTGAGCAGCGGAAGACCGGCATTGAGCATGGTGGCGAACTGGCGCGTGAAGACGGACAGCGCACGCCGTGAAACGCGGCCCCCGAACAGCCCGATGCCCCTCTTCTCTTCTTTGATCTTGATCGAAGTAGGAATGATCTTTTTCTGCCGCAAAGAAGCGACCACATCGGCTTGTGAACCGGCCGCAAGCTCGCCGCTTGCCGTGGCGCCAGTAGCGGTTCTTCCCTTCCAGACAAATAGTGGCATCAAACCTCCTTATCGTACCAAAAACCAGGTATTGAGTGGAATATCATTTGACCACAAACTATGTTCAAGCTTCGCTCTAATAACAACTGCAAACTCCCGTTAAATGGTCGATTATTGTATTTGATTGAATTTTCATTTAAGCACTGCCGACTTCTGCTCGACCATGTGCTCGAACTCCTCGATGTTGGGCGAGTAATCAAAGGCCGTCTCCAGCGTTATCAACCGTTTCGAGTACAGAGTGTACAGGGACTGGTTCATCGTCTGCATGCCGTATTTCTGGCCGGTCTGGATCGCGGAGTAGATCTGGTGTTCTCTCGCGTCGCGGATCAGAGCCCGGATAGCCGGCGTCCCGACCATGACTTCGGCCGCCAGAACCCGGCCGCCGCCGATTTTGGGCAGCAGCTGCTGGGTCAACACGCCCTCGACCACGAAAGCGAGCTGCGAGCGGACCTGGCCCTGCTGATACGGCGGGAATACGTCGATCATGCGGTGGATAGATTCGGCCGCGGAGTTCGTGTGGAGGGTCGCCAGGGTCAAGTGGCCGGTTTCTGCGATCGTCAGGGTCGTGCCGATCGTCTCCGGATCGCGCATCTCACCCACCATGACCACATCCGGATCCTCACGCAGAACGTACTTCAGTGCATTGTTGAATGACTTGGTATCGCTGCCGAGCTGGCGCTGGTTGACGATAGCTTTCTTGTGCCGGAACAAGTATTCGATCGGGTCCTCGACCGTTATAATATGACAGCGCCGTTCGTTATTCACGCGGTCAACGAGCGCGGCCAGAGTCGTGGATTTGCCGCAGCCGGTCGGTCCGGTCAAAAGAATCAATCCTTTCGGCCGTTTTGCCAGCTGCTCAACGACGTTCGGCACGCCCAATTCCTTGAAACCCCTGATCTCGAAAGGTATCGTGCGGATCGCCACGGCTCCGCTCCCGCGCTGCTGAAAGCAGTTACCCCGGAACCGAGACAGACCGGCGATACCGAAGGAAAAGTCGAGTTCCCATTCCATTTCGAATTTCTTCTTCTGCTGGTCGTTGAGCACGCTGTAGATAAGGTTCTGTATTATCTCCGGTGTCATGATCTCGTAGTTGGTCGGTACCAGCTCCCCATCGATGCGGAACATCGGTGGCGCGCCCGTTGTCAGATGAAGGTCGCTCGAATTCCTCTGAACCATCTCCTCCAGAAGTTGCCTCATTGCAACCGCCATTTTGCCTCCTTAATCATTGAACTGAGTAAATTATTGCCCATTAAATTCTCTAAAAAGACACTGTCTCCCTCATGAGCTCTTCGACCGTGGTCACGCCTTGTTTGATCTTTTCGATCCCATCCTCATGCAGCGTTGCCATCCCCTCCTTGATCACCTCTTTTGCGATCTCAGCAGAACTTGCGCCCTTCAGTATCAAAGCGCGCACATCGGGCGTGATCGGCATTACCTCGTACAGGCCGATCCTGCCTTTGTAGCCGGTATGGTTGCAGTTGGTGCACCCTTTTCCCTTGTACACCATGCCATCCGGCAACAAACCCTCTGGAATGCCGGTCCGTTCCAGCATTTTTGCTTCGATCTCGATCTTCTCGCGGCACTGCGGGCAGATCCTGCGCACGAGCCGCTGCGCCTGGATCAGCACGAGCGCGCTCGACACCAGATACGGCGGAATCCCGATGTCGATAAGCCGGTTGATCGTTGTCGGCGCATCATTGGTGTGGATCGTGGAGAAAACGAGGTGACCGGTGAGCGCGGCCCGTATCGCGATCTCCGCGGTCTCCGAGTCCCGGATCTCGCCGACGAGGATTATGTTAGGCGCCTGGCGCAAAAAGGCTCGCAGCGCGTTGGAAAAAGTGAGCCCGATCTCTTCATGGACCTGGATCTGATTTATCCCGTGGAGGTTGTATTCCACCGGGTCCTCGATCGTCATGATCTGGCGATCAGGACTGTTCAGGCGCGAAAGCGTGGAATAGAGCGTTGTCGTCTTGCCGCTGCCGGTCGGGCCGGTAATGAGGATTATGCCGTAAGGGCTTTCAATGGACCGAAGATACTTCTTGAGTGCATCTTCGCCGAAACCGAGCTTTGCCAGGTCGAGCATCAACGAACTCCGGTCAAGGATCCTCATGACGATCTTCTCGCCGTACAGTGTCGGAATAACGGACACGCGCAGGTCTATCATCTTGCTGCCGACCAGGATATTGATGCGGCCGTCCTGGCACAGACGCCGCTCCGCGATATCCATCTTTGCCATGAGTTTGAGCCTCGTGCTGATCCCTGCCTTCAGATTGTAGGGCGGCGCTTGCTGTTCCCGGAGCACGCCGTCGATCCGGAATCTTATGCGCACGTGTTTTTCATAGGGTTCGACGTGAATATCTGAAGCACCCTTGTTCACGGCATCCGCAATATAAAAATTCACCACGCGGATCACGGGTCCACCCTCGGCATCGGCGCGCAATTTTTTCTCCTCGACATCTTCGTCGTACCCGGTCTCGAGCAGTTCGAGGTCCTCGACATTGAGTTCTTTGGTCTCGATCGGCGCGTCGATCCCGACCCTGGCCAGACCCTTCTCCATCTTGTAGTAACGATCGAGCGCGTCGCGAATGCTCGACTCCGACGCAAGCATCGGGTTTATCTCCTTGCCGGTTATGAAGCGGAGGTCCTCAATGGCATTGATGTCCGTCGGATCGACCATGGCCACGGTCAGGTAGCGCCCCTTGATGTCGAGGGGCAGTACCTCATAGTGGTATGCCTTTTCCGCGGGTATCCGCTCAAGCGTCTTCTGGTCCGGTATGACATATTCGAGATCGATCACTTCCATACGGTACAGATTGCTCAACTGTGCGAGCAGTTTGCCCTCGGAAATGTAACGGCGGGCATTGAGCACGCTTATGAGACGCTGGCCCGTGTCCATTTTTTCCTTGACCGCTTCGCGCAGCTGCTCCTCGGTCAGGAGCCCGTTCTTGACGAGATAAGTACCCAGCTTCTCTTCCATTATTCCACCTTTGTCTCCCGTATCACCTCTTCGAGCGTGGTCACGCCGTCGCGCAGCTTTCTGAGCGCCGATTCCCGCAAGGTAACCATTCCGTTGTCGACCGCCGCATTCTCGATCTCCATATTGGAGGCTCCTTTGAGGATCGCTTCCCTGATCGGCGCGGTTATCAGCATAGCTTCGAACACGCCGATCCTTCCTTTGTATCCGGTGCCCCGGCAATATTTGCATCCAACGCCGCGGTGCAGTTTGAAATCGATCTTCTTGGGGTTAAGACCGGCGTCGATCAGCGCCTCGCCCGGATACTCCACCGTTTCGCGGCATTCAGTACAGGTCTTTCTCAGCAGCCGCTGTGATTGAACCGCCAGCAGCGTTGACGCGATAAGAAAGGGTTCAATATCCATGTTGACCAGCCGGGTCACGGTCGCCGCGGCCGAATTGGTATGCACCGTGGATAGCACGAGATGACCGGTCAGCGACGCGCGGATCGCGATCTCCGCGGTCTCAAGATCCCGTATCTCGCCGACCATGATGATATTCGGATCCTGCCTGAGGTACGAGCGCAGGGCCGAAGCAAAGGTCAGCCCGATCCGCTCGTTTACCTGGAGCTGGCTTATGCCGGTGAGTGAATACTCGATCGGGTCCTCGGCCGTGATGATGTTCACTGCCGGATCATTGAGTTCGGTCAATGCCGAATAGAGGGTCGTCGTTTTGCCGCTACCGGTCGGTCCGGTGACGAGAACGATGCCATACGGCGTTTTTATCGCGCGGCGCAGCGCCGTCAGGGTCTCCGGTTCAAAACCAAGCAGGTCCAGGTTTAGCTGAATGGCCGCGCGGTCGAGTATCCGGAGCGCCATCTTCTCGCCGAACAGGGTCGGCACCGTGGAAACACGGATATCGATTATCTTGTTGTGCACGCGCACCTTGATGCGGCCGTCCTGGGGCAGCCGCTTCTCTTCGACCTTGAGCCGTGCCATGACCTTGATGACGGTCGCCAGCGCCCGGTTCAATCTCTTGGGCGGTTTCATGATCTCGTGCAGGATGCCGTCGATGCGGTAGCGCACGCGCATGTCATCCTCATACGGTTCGATGTGCACGTCCGAAACATTAAGCGCAACCGCGTCGCTGATTATCTTGCTGGCGAGTTTGAGCGCCGGACCACTCTCGCCATCTTCGACAACGTAAGCCAGATCTTCTTCTTTTCGCTCTTTCACCGCGACCTTGCCAGCATCCACGCCCTCGCCGACCGCCGATTCCAGATCCATATCGAGCATGACATCCGAGAATACACGCTGGACGCGATAGTGGTTCTCGATGATCTTGGCGATGTCCTCGAAATTCGCGACGACCGGCTCGATCTCGAACCCGGTTGCGAACTTAATATCTTCAAGTGCGGCCACATCATAGGGGTCGATCATCGCCAACGTGAGCTTGCGGCCGAATCGCGATACGGGCACGGCCATGTATTTCGCCGCAATATCACCGGGCACCAATTTGAGCACGGATTCGCTCGGCTGTTTGGCCTTGAGATTGACCGACCGCACCCCGAAATGCTTGGCGAGGGCATTGAGCATCTCGTCCTCGGACACGAATCCCAACCGGATGAGCGTGGCCCCGATCTTCTCACCGTTGGTCTTCTGCTCCTGCAATGCCTGCGCCAGCATGTCTTCACTGATCAAACCTTGATTAACCAGAACTTCTCCGAGCTTCATTATTGGTAAATAATACAAATAAATAACGATTTGTCAAGACAAAACATCTAACGGCACGATACTAGATACTGGATACTTGATACTTGATACCTACAACATGATACTGGATTCTGGATACTCGATACTAGATAACAAATCCTAAATTCTAAACCCTAATTCGTATTCGTTATTCGTGTTTCGTGCTCGTGGGATCATAGGCAGTAGGAATGGACACTGGGTCGAGAAGGCGCTGCTCCTGGCGACGAGGGGACTGGCTCCGAAGGTGCCTGTCCCCGTTGGCTCCGAAGGTGCCTGTCCCCGTTGGCT
>JACUUY010000073.1 GCA_014859085.1 Caldifarciminota bacterium | reverse complement strand
TTTTCTCCCTTGCGCGGGTCCGGTAATCGCCGACAGAGCCGGCGATGATTATCTCGCTGGTCATCTTTTCTCCCTTGCGCGGGTCCGGTAATCGCCGACAGAGCCGGCGATGATTATCTCCTTGGTCATTTTCCCTCCTTAGCCCGGTTCCGGTACTCGCCCAGCGGGTAATACTTGATCATGGATTCATCGGTCCATTTCTTGGCCTGGACCGGGGTCATCCCCCAGTTTGTCGGGCACATCGAGAGTATTTCGACGAGGGAGAATCCCTTGTTATCGACCTGATTGACGAAGGCATTCTTTATCGCCTTCTCCGTAGCGATGACATTCTTTGGCGTGTTGACTGCGGTTCGGACAAGATAATAAGGACCATCTAAGCCGGCGAGCAATTCGCATACCTTGATCGGGTATCCCTGTTTCTTGATATCGCGGCCCTGCACCGAGGTTGTTGATCTCATCCCCGGCAGCGTCGTGGGCGCCATCTGGCCACCGGTCATGCCGAAGATGGCGTTGTTGATGAAGATGACCGTTATATTCTCATTGCGGGCCGCCGCGTGCACGATCTCGGCCGTACCGATCGCCGCGAGATCGCCGTCTCCCTGGTAACTGAATACAATGCAGTTCGGTCTTGTCCGCTTGATACCCGTTGAAACCGCCGGTCCCCGACCATGGGGCGGTTGGATCATGTCGCAATTGAAATACTCATCCGCGAATACCGAGCAGCCGACCGGCGCAATGCCGACGGTGCGTTCTCGGATATTCAGTTTTACCAGCAGCTCACCGATTATGCGATGCACGACGCCGTGACCGCAGCCCGGGCAATATCTCTGCAGAACATCAGTCAGTCCTTGGGGCCTTCCAAAGATCTGCTGCATCAGGCACCTCCAAGAATTTCGACGATTTTCTCGTAGATTTCGGGTGGCGTCGGAACGCCGCCTCCGGGGCGACCGTGAAAGTGGATCTTTCTCGTGCATTCGATCGCCAGTTTGACATCGTCAACCATTTGACCGAGATTCATCTCGACCACCAGGAAATCCTTGGCCGTCTTGGCCAGAGCCAAGAGTGAATTCTTGGGGAACGGCCATAGAGTGATCGGTCTCAATAGCCCGACCTTCAGACCCTTTTCGCGCGCCATGCGGATCGCAGCACCGCAAACCCGTGCACAGGTACCATATGCTACAATGATCAGATCAGCATCGTCGCAGGACACCGCCTCAGAACGTTGTTCTTCTTTGATGATCTGCGCGTATTTTGCGTTGCGCCGCCAGTTCCATTCCTCGAGGTGGCCCGCTTTCAAGTCGTACGAGCGGGTAACCCGGCGTTCCCTGCCCCGGCAACCGCTCAGGGCATACGGTGGCTCGGGAAGCGTATTGGGGTCAACCGGCTCTGCAGATAGTGCGACCGGTTCCATCATCTGTCCCAGCAGCCCGTCGGCAAGGATCAGTGCCGGGTTGCGATATTTCTCGGCCAGCTCAAAGGTGAGTCTGGGGAATTCGTATAACTCTTGAGCCGAGTTCGGTGCCAGGGTGATCGTGAAATAATCACCATGCCCCCCACCTCGTGTGGCCTGGTAATAGTCAGACTGCGCGGGAGCAATGTTACCAAGGCCTGGACCACCCCGGACCACGTTGACCACGAGGACCGGCATATCGGCGCCCGCAATGTACGATATCCCTTCCTGCATCAGGCTGATGCCGGGCGAGGAGGAAGATGTCATGGCTCGCTTCCCAGCTGCGGCCGCGCCAAAGAGCATGTTTATTGCGGCGATCTCGCTTTCGGTCTGTATGAATACCCCGCCGATCTCATTCATCCTGACCGACATGTATTCCGGTATTTCGTTCTGGGGGGTAATGGGATATCCCGCAAAGAATCTGCATCCAGCGGCGATCACACCCTCAACCATAGCGTGATTGCCGTACATAAGTTTCTTCTCTGCCATCTTTTCTCCTCTATTTGTATATTTCGATTGCCGGTTCTGGACAAACCTTGAAGCAGTACCCGCAGCCAATACACTTGCTATTATCCGTGACTTCGGCCGGATGGTAACCATTGGAATTAATCCGGCCGGGAGATAAGATCAGGATGTTTACCGGGCAAATACCATCGCAGCACAAACCGCACCCCTTGCAAACTTCCTCCAGAATTTTCACGTGAGGCATCAAATCCTCCTTTCTCAGCCCGCTGTCCGATTGCGTCTGCTTATCAATGATAGAGCGATAAATCAGTCAGTATAATTATAGTCAACCAGGCGTCAAAGTCAAGAAAAGTCCATGAAAAACAGTGTTTATGACGGCCGTCCGTCGCGGCCACTTAAGTGTCGTATGAGTATTGACAAGCATGAAATTTCTTCTATAATTCCTCAATGTTGGCGGTGGCCCTGATCATTGTGTGTCAGTTTGATGTGCGCTATCACGATTTTCTGCAATCAAGCAGGAGCGAAGCGCTTATTGTTGGACTAACCCAAGGCCGCCACGAAATCTCCCAATTCGCGGATGATCCGATAGTCCTCTGGTTCTGGCGCAGCAGCACCAGTGATCCAGAGGCCGATTCCTTGCTCAAGCAGGTGGCGATGAGACGCAATTTTCACCTGTCAGCGGTCTTGAGATGGGAGGCGAAAGCGGCCGGTGACTATGAACAGGCGATGGGTAAACTGCATCTTGCCAGCCATTTCGATTCCCTGGCGATCGAGAATTTCCTGTCGTTCCTCGTCCTGGCCGTGAGGTCGCGCCGGACCGAGCCGCTCGTTGCCGCGCTCGCGCTACCGGTTTTCACGGATTTCAGATCCCAGGTTTTCCTCATCACGAATCTCATCATCGTGCTCTTCCAGGCCGCGTTCATGGCTGGCTTCATATACGTCGCCGCCAAGACGATCTACTATCTGCCCATGCTGAGCCACCGCATCGATTTGCAGCCTCATAATCGGTTCAAGGGGCTCATCGGACTGGCGCTGCTGCTTCTGCCGGTCCTGGCATTCCGCAATTTCTTTCTCATTTTTCTCAGTTACGCCGCGCTCCTTGTCTTCGTTCTGACGGCACGCGAACGCAACTGGTTGCGGTTCATCTGTCTGGCGTTGATCGCGTTGTTCATCGTGTCCCTGCCCCTGCATAACCTCATTGATTTCTTGCAGAAACGATCAAGAAGCTATCTCCTCTATGAAATGGTTCACTATGACAGCGGAGTGGCATTCGGATCAATCAATGATTCCGAGCGGATCTTTGAGGCATACGCATATAAACAGCGAGGCGAACTCGAAAGGGCGATGTCGCTGTACGAAGCGATGTATTACGAAGGGCACCGTGAGATCGGGATCGTAAACAATCTCGCCAACATCTATCTTCTGTACAGCGCGGATGCCCGGGCCGAGACGTTGTACAACTACGCGATGAGGGTTGGCACGCACGGCGAGCCGTTCTTCAATATGTGGTTGTTGAAGCTCAGGAATCTCGAATACAGTGAATCGTCAAGATACATGGCCGAGGCGCGGCGACGGGGTTACTCGTCCGCAATAAGCGAACCCCAGGATATTGCCCCCTCAACAAGCGACTGTTATCGGTTCTTCCACTCGGAGCGGATCAGTTTATTCCATTCGGTCAACCCGGTATTCCTTTTTTCGATCATAGCCTTGCTTGTGCTCACGTTCTTGCCCTTCAGATTTTCGATGCCTTATTACTGCGAGACCTGCGGCCGCGCGATCTGCCATAAATGTCAGGATGAGAACACCGGCGAAGCCGTATGCCAGGAATGCTTCGCGCGTTTGAAGTCGACCGAGAACGTCGAGATGGAAACGAGACTGAAGCATTCCGTGGTCAAGCGGCATTACTGCATGAGGTTGTTCATTGCCTATTTGATAAACGTCATCGTGCCGGGGTCAGGGTTGATCTACATCGGCAAGAATTTTGCCGGCATTGCGTTCGTCTTCATCGTCATGCTGGCTTACGCCCCGCTTCTCTTCCCGTCGCTGCTTGCCCGGCCGGCCGGATGGGTGAGTCTTCCGCTTGCGCCGGTTTTCCTTGTGATCGCCATTGCCGTTGGATTCATAGCGTATGTCTCCACGTTCTTCACGTTGAGGAATTACCATGGCGATTGAAGGCGATCTGCGGAGCCTTAATATCACCAGCGTACTGCAGTTGATATCCGGCGAGCGGCTCACCGGCGTGCTCAAGATCAAGAAGCATCCCGAAGTGGCGGATGTCGGATTCATCGATGGCGATATCGTCGGCGCCTTCTTTGAAGTTGGTGAGCGCGTGGAAACCCTGGAAACGTATCTGGTTAAATCAGGCATGATCGGGAAGAACCTGTTCGAAATGATCGTAGATATCCACCGTGAAACGAAAAGATCGGTCATCAATATTATCATCGAAGATAAGTACCTCAGCATTGAAGAGATCGAGAAGACCATCAAATTCAAGATCCAGGAAGTGATCGATGAATTGTTCACCTGGCGCGAGGGTGATTTCAAATTCAATGAAGGGATGCATATCTATCCAAAGAGCGTAATCAAGGTCAGAATGCACACCGAGGGATTGATCCTTGAATCGGCGCGGCGTCTGGATGAGTGGCCGAGGATCGCAAAGGCGATTCCTTCGGAGGACATCGTTTTCAAGCGCGTCGAACGGCCGGAATTGAAACTGCAGTTGAAAGAAGACGAAGCAAGGGTTTTTGCACTGATCGACGAGCGGCAGAGCGTTGGCGACCTTCTCCAGATGTCCGGTCTTGGCAAGTTCCACACTTACTCATGTCTGTACCACCTGCAGTCGGCCGGACAGATCGAGATCGCCTATGCCAAGCCAGCCTTGAAAAAGACGCCGAAACCCAGCGTGTCCGTGAAGTCCCTGACCATGCCGATCGTGGTCTCGATCACGGCCGGTATTCTGCTGGCTGGATTCATCCTCGGCGCCGTTTTTTCAAAGAAGGATTTTCTGCATTTTGACTGGTGCTGCACGGCACGTTACGAAGGAAGAAACGAAGACTATGGCCGGATCTTCTTCCTTAAACACCAGCGCCTGCCGTCGGCGCAGGAGTTGGAAGACCTGTTCTGGCAATAATACTACACGGTCGGGGTTGTCCCCTATATGTCGGGGTTCTGTTTCGGTTTGTTCAGATCGTAGGCGAATTGACCGATCGTATACAACTGCATCAGTTCCTCATAGGAGAAAGTCGTCTTGCATTTCGGGCACACGTAGAACTCCTCATCGGTGACGATGAGACTGATATAGTTCGACGTGAAGAGGCAGACCGGGCACAGGACATTGTCGATCGTCGCCATGGAGAATTATATACGGCGCTCGTGATATGTCAATCGCGCCGGGAGAAATGGCGCATCGTGCCGTTCTTGATATAACACCAGGACATCGACCGGGTGTTGTGGAGGCATAGAATTCGGGCGTTCTTGCTGATGCCGATGATACCGCACTGGCAGTCGGCCCTGGTCGCCTGCGCTATAGCTATTCTGCCCGCCTTCATTGCTCTCATCCGGGCCATCAGGGCCACGACGCGGTAAGCCAGAAGCTGCCGCATGATCTCTTCGCCGTGACCGGTCGCGCTGACCCCTCCGTTGCGGTCCGCATATGTGCCCGCGCCGATGACCGGCGTGTCGCCGACCCGGCCTGGCAATTTGAGGTTAATACCGCCGCTCGAAGTGGCCGCCGAGATCATGCCGTTCTGATCGATCGCAACCGCGCCTACCGTACCGTAATGTCCGATGAAATCCGCGAATTTCGTGAAGTGCGTGCTTTCGCGGCGCCGTTTTTTCCTTCTCCAGATAAGCACCTTTTCCCCGGTTCTGGGATCGTGGTATTTAGCGCCCATGAGGCGGGCAAACCTTGTCGCATTCTCGCCGCACAGCAGGAGGTGGTCGGTTCTCTCCATGACCATGCGCGCGATGCTCACCGGGTTTTTCACGTCCCGGATCGCACCCACGGCGCCGAACTTCAGATCGCTGGTCATGATCGAGGCGTCCATCTCCACTTCGCCGGCCAGATTGAGATACGAGCCGGTGCCGGCATTGAAGACGCTCGTGTCCTCGAGGACAATGACCGATCGCTCGGCCGCGTCGAGGCTCGAACCGCCCTGGCGCAGTATATCATACCCGGCCTGCACCGCTTTTTTCAGGCCGTTGAGGCGCCGCTGCGGATGGGCGATGCCGCCGGCACCGCCGTGGGCGATTATCGCGATCTGTTTTCTCACAGACCCTCACGCCGTGATGAGCGCGTAGTTCCGTCCATCATCGCCCCGCCGGTGGGAATAGAAATATCCCGGGTGGCATTTCGTGCACAGGTCCAGCGTGCCAAGAAGATTCCGGGATCCCAGGTCCGCGGTCACCGCCGATTTCAGATCAAGATAGTATCTGGACTCGCGGATCGTTACCGCACCCGGATAGTGCGCCGCGAACCGCGCCGCGACATCCTCTTCCACTTCGTAGCAGCACGGGCCGATCGAGGCACCGAGCACGTAGCGATAACGGCGGAGCAGATCCTTTGCTCGCCGGGCAATGCCGGCCGTAATGCCGCGCCAGCCGCAGTGAATGATGCATATCGTCTTCTGAGTGAAGAGATAGACCGGCAGACAGTCCGCGATCTTGACCCCGATGCACTGGCCCCGGCGGCTGATCAGTCCGTCTCCGGTGCGTTCCCCGGGTGAGTCAATATCGATGATGACACTGGAATGCGTCTGCTTGAGAAGTACCGGTTCAAGCGTTTCAATGAGATCGTCCTGGCCCTGTTTCGTTGAATAGAGGGCATTGTGCGCGCCCGCCGTGAACGCGAAATATTGGGATGGTCCCTGTGATACCAGCTGCCAGCTCATTGACCGACCTTGACCATTTCGTGGATCCGGAGCATGGTCTTTCGCTTGCCCGTGTATGAGTCGTCGGCGATCGAGTAAAGACAATTGACCCGGGTTTTGCCGATCTCGATATTGAGGATCTCGCCCGCCCGGTCAAAAGCAATTGCCGGCAAGACCCGGTCGTGTTGCCGCAAAGCGATCATCAAGTGATTCGCACCCACGACGCGCGGCACGCCGACGACCTCAAGGTCCTCGCCCCGAAAAACCGGCTGTGGATTGGCGATACCGGTCGGTTCGAAATACTTGAGAAAGTGGACGACTTCAGGGGTGATCTCGTCAATGCCGAGTTGGATGTCATAATAACTCCGTTTCTCGAAGATCGAATCCTCAAGGTTGCGGGCATGTTCGTTAATGCAGTGCCGGAAACGTTCAAGGTTCTCGTGTCTGAGCTCGAGCCCCGCGGCCTGTCCATGGCCGCCGTACTTCACCAGCATGTCCCGGCATTGTCCGATCGCGTTCGTGATATCGAAACCCGGTATTGACCGCGCCGACCCCTTCGCGACATCCTGCTTGATGGACAGCACAATGGCCGGTCTGTAGTATTCTGAGACGATCCTGGATGCAACGATACCGAGCACTCCCTCATGCCACCCTTCCTGCGCGAGCACGATGATCCGGTGCGGCGCGAGGTCTAAGGAATCTATCACCGATCTTGCGGCGCGGTACGTTTCATCCTGGATGGTTTTCCTTTTCTCATTGTCGAGCGAAAGGCTGCGGGCGATTTCCGCGGCCCGGGCCAGGTCATTGGTGAGGAATAATTCCAGGGCGCTCTGCGCATCATGCATCCGTCCGCAGGCGTTGATCCGGGGGCCGATGATAAACCCCAGGTGATACGATGTCAGTGTCCTGGGCAGTCCGGTTTCTTTGAGCAGAGCCTGAATGCCTTTCTTCTGACTCATTGAGATCCGGCGCATTCCGTACTTCGCCAGAATACGGTTTTCACCGACCAGCGGCACGATGTCGACGACGCTGCCCAGGGCGACGAGATCGAGGTCCTCATGCAGTTCTTCCAGTGGTTTATCCATTCTCTGATACAGCGCGGCAAGCAGTTTGAAGGCGACGCCGACGCCGGCCAGATCTTGAAAGGGATAAGTGCTGCCCGGCAGCTTTGGGTTGACGACCGCCAGCGCGGGCGGCAGGACCTCTCCGGGCAGATGGTGGTCGCAGACGATTACGTCTATGTTGTGCTCCCCGGCGTGGGCGATTTCATCGAGCGCGCTGCTGCCGCAGTCAACCGTGATGATCATCGTGCAATGGTCGGCGATCGCTTTCCTTATGCCGGCCATGGACAGTCCGTAACCTTCTTCGAGCCGGTGGGGAATGTAGTACTGCACGGCCACGCCGAACTTCTCCAGATTCCTGACGAGCAAAGCCGTGCCCGTTATGCCGTCAGTATCATAGTCGCCGTGGACGAGGATCCGTTCTTTGGCGTCGATCGCCTTGACGATGCGCACGACGGCTTTTTCCATGTCATTAAGGAGAAAAGGATCATGGAGGTCGGAAAGAGATGGCGCAAAGAACTTCTCAATTGACCGGGGCGTTTCATAGCCGCGGTTCTGGAGGATCTGGACGATCGGTTGGGGTATCTGTTTGTCCCTGATCTGGATGGCGGCTGCCCGGCCGGGATTATTCTTGGATCGCCATTCGGTCATGGACGGATAATGTGGGGCAATCTATAAGCCGGGTTCTGTTATCGATAGCCATTTCTCTTGTCCCAGCATCACTGCTGGGTTCTGTGCAACCTACCCGCTCCGGTTCGGGCCGTTACTCACGGCCCGAAGAGGCGGGCCACCTCGACCAGAGCTGCTTGGTTTTGCTTCGGATGGGGTTTGCCGTGCCCCTGATGTCGCCATCAGGGCGGTGAGCTCTTACCTCGCCTTTTCACCCTTACCCCGCACTTTTGGTGCGGGGCGGTATGTTTTCTGTGGCACTTTCCTCCCGCACCTTGCGGCGCGGGACTTCCCGTTAGGAAGCATCCTGCCCTGTGAAGCCCGGACTTTCCTCTCGCCTGGAGCGGCTATCCGATTGCCCCACGCTGTATTATAGCCAAGGTCGCGGCGCGTGTCAACATTCCCCCGCCAACCTGGTTGGGTTTGTTGCGTTTCATCCCTAATATCCGCCGATATTCCAGGTCAATTTTTATGCCTTTTTGTTTTTCGCCACTCGCTGTTGACTTTCAAAGATATGCGGCTGGAGCGTCTTGATTCTTCGGTCAAAGAACCGGTTCTGCGGGATCACTCGCTGGAGTTGAGTGATAACCGTAAGAAGTAAGTCCTTCCCGGCATTGGATAATTGAGGTCAAGCAGCGTATTGCCGAATTGCAGGGCGTATCGGGTATCGAGAAGATTCTTGATGCCGGCGGTCAACCGGACATGTCTGGATAGTTCTTTGCTGAGGGCGGCGTTGAGGACCAGATATGCTGCGAGCGTCTTGGTGTCCATTGATACATACGGGTAGGCGTCATAGTTCGCGTAGTAATTGATTCTTTCGGTAGTATATTGACCGGAGATGTTGAGCCCGAAATCGCTGGGCAGTTTCAAATTGACCGACGATGAAGCGCTGTACCTGGGGGTGAACGCGGCCGGCCGTTCGATCTCCTCGGCAATTGTCAATGAGGTGTCGGCGGTCCAGTCATAATAATCGTAGACGATCTCATCGTTCCGCTGTCGCGCGTTCAAGTAAGTGCACGCAAACTTGTATTCCACGAGATCATTCACCTGGTGCTTCAATTCAAGGTCCAGTCCCCTGATCGACTGATAATTGACATTCTGCGGTCGCCACAAGTTATCCTGGTCGGGCAGCCACGCGATCCGGTCCATGACGCGGCGCAGGAAAACGGAGAGTGCCGCGAAGAGGTCTGGCCGCAAAGAACTCTCGGCGCGGATCTCATATGCCCAGCCGTGCTCGGGTTTAAGCCCGGGGTTGCCCGACTGCGGCCAGTAAAGGTCATTGAAGGTTGGCGCGCGAAAGGTCTTGCCTGCCGATAACTTCAACCATGAGGCCGGGCTCAGCGCGGTCACGATGCCGATTCCGGGCGACAGGAAACCGCCGAAATCCGAATTGTGATCATAGCGGAGGCTCGATGTTCCGGAGATGGCCGGGCTCAGGCGTAATCCGATCTCGGTCCAGACGCCGATATTGCGTGAACCCGCGTGCCATGCCGTGTCCGTACTCTGCGTCGAATACATGGTTGTCTGGAGCGTGTCATAGCGCGCGTCAAACCCGATCGTGATGTTGACTTTCTCCGCGCGTACGGTGAGCATGGTGTTCAAGCCAATCATGTGCGTCAGGTAATCGTATTCTTCGCTTATGGTATCGCCGAGCCATCCTTCGTAGGTAGTGGAGAAAATGGTGCGCTTCCGGTCAGCGAGAAATTTGTTGTACCACTTGATGTTATCCGTGATCTGCAGTTCGGCTTTCAGGTTTGCCATGAGCACGCGGTCCTCCTCCCGGTCAAAGAGCGAGGTTGCCGTGCTGTCGCCGAATTGAGGCACCGGGTGAAGGCTGTCGACCCAAGGCATGGGTCCGGGAATGCCGTATTCTCGTTCGCTGTAAAGTAATGATGCGCCGAGGGTCGATCTCTGTCCGGTATTGGTGATCGAGCCGGTCAGGTGGTATTGTGTCAGATCGCTGTTGCTTCGATAGCCTTGGGAATTCTTGTAGTTACCAGTCAAATCCAATTGCGTGCTGCGTACAGGGACCCCCAGTTGCGCAGAGAGATCCTTGGTGTTGAGCGGATCATCAAGGGTCATTGCCGAGGGCGTGAATTGCCCCGCGATCGCCGGCCTGCTCAATTTGCGGATGGTTATGATGTTTACGACGCCCCCCATGGCGTTTGCGCCGTAGATGCTTGCGACCGGTCCTTTGACGATCTCGATGCGCTCCACCGTATTGATATCGATCGCGCCGAGGTCGGCCATGCCATTGGTGACCGTATTGAGCGGTTGGCCGTTGATCAGGACGAGCGTGCCGTTCGATGAGATCCCGCGCAGCGAAACGCTGGTCACGCCGCCCGGTGTTCCATAATCCTTGAGATCGATACCGGCGGCATCGTTGAGGATCTCCACGAGACCCAACGCGCTTTTGTTTTCTATTGCTTCACGCTCGATGACGATGACCGCGACCGCCACATCCTGGAGCAGTACCGGATAGCGGTTTGCCGTCACGACGACTTCTTCCAATTCATAGAGTTGCTGGCCGATCAACATGAACGCGAGAAGCAGTGACACAAGTCCTCCTTTCGTCCGAAGGTATTGTTATGTGACTGGGGATAGGTCTCCTGGCTTCCCCGCCCTTTTGGCTGCCTTCCCGTGCCGTATTGCGTTACTGGACAGTGGCATCTCCAACTTGCCAAAAGGGTTCCCCTTATTGAAAAAGGGCGGGGTCACAGTGGCGGCGACCGCGGCCGATTCTCACGGCGCTTCCCTTGAATCCACCAGCCGAGGGATTATATCACTTGATGTTCAGAAGTCAATAACATGATGTCAATCAGAAATAATCTTACCGAAGCAGGGTGGTTTAGTCAGAAATCGG
>JACUUY010000229.1 GCA_014859085.1 Caldifarciminota bacterium | reverse complement strand
CCCGTTCCCCGCAGCTCCGAAAGCACAGTTTCTAGTTTCCGGGGCTGACCCCAATGCCCCTGCTGATGAATCCCGAATTATCGACATGCTTGAGCCGCAACAATTCTAGCTATTGCTATAAGTTCTCATTGACATTGACATTCCCGAGACAAATACTATAATTCTACGTAGAGGGGATTTATGCACAAAGGCAATATGTTGCTGCAATCAACCAGTTCTGCACTCTTTGCATTGATCACTGTAAAGATTATATTCTTGGTACTTGTTTCGACACAAATGTCCTATTCTGATTTTCAGACGGTGGCAAGCTTCTCTTGGGGTGCCCAGCATGACAACAGATTGAGCATTGCGGATACTGACAGAGATTCACTCTATGAAATGATTTTTGTCTCCCGTGTGAACTGGTACAGTGAGGCAATTTGGTATTACGAGCAAATACCTGGTGACCCGTTTCATTTTCAGCTGGTTGACAGCATTGTGATAACAAATGATACACTAAATTTTCATCCATGGGTGATTGATGACGCTGACTGTGATGGCCTGTACGACATGCTTGGCAGCTGGGCCGCCATGGTAGGTGGACCTCCTGTCTACGGTACGAGGGTTTACGAATCAGCCGATTCTTTCTCGTTCCCGAAAAATGAGGTGTGGCGCGATACTGTTCAATATGGCGCGATGTTCCCAAAATCGGCTTATGACATTGACCAGGATGGGTTTATTGAGTATATCGATAGCCATGCTGGGCCACCGAATAGTGTGCGGATATATGAAGCAGTGGGAAATAACCAATATGATACTGTCTTCACTTGCACTCCAGACACCAATCATTGGGATTCGCCGTCTTCCACCTATGCTTTTGGGGATTTTGATCTCGATGGTATGATGGAATTCGCCATGGCTGGTTTGACTGGGACTTATTGGGTATATAGGTCGCCCGGTAACAATCAATACGAAAGAGTGCTGCAGTCCAATCTTCCGACCGGGAATATCTTTGATTGTTTTGCCGTTGCTGATGCAGATGGTGATGGTAAACCAGAAGTCATCTTCAAAGGAGTGTGGTATCCAAACTATCAATTTCAGGTCATTATCCTTGAATCCGCGGCGAATAATACGTATCACCAAATTGCCACCTTCAACTTCGCATTAACTGATCCACATAATTGCTTTTCCGATGCCGGTGACGTTGATGGCGATGGCGTTCCGGAAATTGTGCTCGCTGCCGGATCGATGGCGTACGTTATAAAGGCTGCTGGAAATGATTCTTTCTTCATATATGCAGGGATCGCAGGTGGCGCAAACATCCGGGTGCACGACTTGGACAGAGATGGCGACTGTGAAATAATTGCCTCAGGACTTGATCACACAGAAATATACAAATACGTACCACCAGGAATACTGGAAGACGTGGGGCGTAACGTATCAGCATCAGTGTTGCGGGTTTTCCCGAATCCGTGTAAGGGTGTGCTGAACATCATGCCTGGGTATTTAGGCGGAGATGTCAGGATCAGAGTATTCGACACCACGGGCACAGAAGTATATGCACAGATCGTGCAAGAAGATAATGAAAGTGTTACGATTGACATTCGGGATCTTGTGCCCGGAGTCTATTTCGTCCAGTTAGAATCGCCCAACTATACCGAGACAGAGAAAATCGTCGTGCTCAGATAACCTGCTCGAAAAAACGCACATAACTTGGCTGAATGGAATAGTGGTTGCACTTGACTCGTCTGCGGCGAATGTTATAATGCATCAGTGAAGCGAGGTAATATTGAATTCTGTAAGGATGACATACCGATCATGTTGATCGACGAAGCGAGGAAGTTAGATGATTAGTTTTATCGCACTCATTCTTGCCGTTGGCGCGACGACGGTCAATCCGCTGGGTACAAGCGGGATAGAGATCATTTTT
>JACUUY010000228.1 GCA_014859085.1 Caldifarciminota bacterium | reverse complement strand
TCCCCGCTCTCCAGCCGCAGGAAATAGACGCCGGCCGCGCACTTCCTCTGCTGGTTATCCCGGCCATCCCAGATCATGTTCTGGTCACACTTCATCAGGGCATGGTCAAAGAACGTCTTGATCAGGCGGCCGGTCACGTCGTATAGTTTCAGGGTCAGCCGCGTGCCCGCGATGCCCTGCAGTTTGATGGTCAGCCGGCTTGAGAACGGACTGGGGAAGACATCAAAGACCAGTCGGCTGATATCGACTTCACCCATTGCCTGGGGTCCGCCGCCGGCCAGGGGCGGTTCGTCCCGGACCGCCAGGGCAAGCACCCTTTTGTGTCTGGTATCCGAGACATAGAGCGTCTTCAGGTCCGGGGATAGGGCCAGGCCAGTGGGTGCATTGAGGATGCTGTCCAGGTCGAACAACCGGTTGCCCGAAGGCCCGAATTCAATGACCTGATTGCCCGCCGCGTCACTGACAAAGACACAGCCGGTGGAATCGACGAGCAAGCCAAAGGGCAGGATCAGGCCGGCCGAATCACCCATGATTTTGATGAAGGTACCCAGCGTGTCAAAGATGGAAATGCGCTGATTGCGTGAATCGGCAACATAGAGCAGATGATCATGATAGGCAAGGCCGATCGGCCGGTCGAGCGCGCCCGGATCCTTGCCCCGGATGCCGAATTGATAGCGCAGATTACCCTGACCATCGAATTTCTTGATCTGGTGGTGCAGCCGGTCTGAAATCCAGGTGTGGCCGGTGTTGTCCAGGGCAATGCCTGAGGGCAGGGAAAAGCCGCCGGCAAATTGCAGCAGGAGATTGCCCTGCGGCGTGAAGCGGCTCACGCATTGACTGACGGTATTGGCGACCCAGAGCTTGCCCGTATCATCGAGCGCCAGGGCCAGGGGTAGGCCGATGCCGATCGAATCAACGAGCGCGAAGGTGTCGATGAATTGGTACTGCGTGTTGTACCGGTGGATCCGGCCCGTGCTCAGTTCGCCGACGAATATCTCGTCGCCGGCGGCCAGACCGTAGACTTCATTCGGAAAACCGGCGATCTCACCCTTTATCCCCCGGTCGTTTCTTATATAGACGAGCACCGTGTCCGCGCGCTGGTTGGCGGCGGAATCGCTGACCATGAGCCGGAGATAGTACCAGCCATTACCGTGGGCATCGGTCACCGGCTTGGTCTGCCATTTGGCAAGCACTCCGGCCGGGCTGATCGAATCGACCGGCTCGTAGAAGATCGAGTCCGGCTCGATGCCGTACCAGGTTTCATCTTCATAGCCCTGATAATCGAGCGCGTATTGGCTGAAGTGCTGGACAGGGTCAGCACGGTCAAAGGCATGACCGGTGATGCTGACCCCGCCGCTCAGGACCTGATCATTCTGGGGCGAGGTGATCGACGCCGCCGGCCGGGTCGTATCGACGATGATACTGTCTGAGAGCACGGCGGTCTCATTGCCGGCGCCGTCGGCGAACTGACCGTAGACCGTGCGCACGCCATTACCCGGAGGTAAGGTCCAGGTCTGCAGCGTATCGTAACCCTGGAACATGGTATAGTCGTCATGGGGACTGACCACGTCGAGCCGGAAATTATCGATATAGAGCCGGCCGGCATTTTCCGGGCCGCTGCGGACAAAGACCCCAACCCTGGCCTCACGCCAGTTGACCGTGGGTTCGTGGTACACAAAGAGCGAGCAGAGATTGTACTGCGCGACATGGGCCCGGGTGCCCTGGGGAATGGGGATCGAGGCGCCGCAGGTGAAATCGCCCAGCGGGTCGACCGAATCCGGATCGCCGACGATGTGCTGGAGCTCGATCCGGCCATTGCCGCAGAAGCCGTCGCTTACGACATCGAGACACAACAGTAACGTGTCATCGTCAAACGCCGCCAGGCTCTCGGGCGGGATCGACTGATAGAAATA
>JACUUY010000227.1 GCA_014859085.1 Caldifarciminota bacterium | reverse complement strand
TCCTCAAAAACACCACATCACCTTGGGTTAGATTTTATTTTGATGAAAGACGTACCAGACGACATCGATCTTCGATATTCAGCTGGTGCAGGATGTTTTTGCGGGATTCGGTTCCGGTCCGACAATATGTGACAAGAATCTTGAAATTATCACGACCATAGGATATAATCCATAGTATGAGACTGAAATGGTTCCTGGTTTGGATCCTCGTCTACCCTCTTTTCCAGCTACTGACCGGGGTGAGAATCGAGGGCCGCGTGCCCAGGAAGGGGCCGGTGATCCTGGCGCCCAACCACGTTTCCTTCCTTGACCCGCCGCTCGTCGGGATAACCGCTTTCCGCGAGATATACTTTCTGGCAAAACCCGGTCTGTTTGCGGGGTCAAAATTCTTTGCCTGGCTCATCACAACGTACAACGCGATCTCGATTGAAGGCACGGCCGGGGTTCGAAAAGCGATCAAATTGCTGCGCAAGGGTAATGCGGTCGTCATCTTCCCGGAAGGGACGAGGTCGCGGATACAATCCGTGTTGCCTTTTCATGAGGGCATCGGTTATTTCGCGATAAATTACGGCGTGCCGGTCGTTCCGGTCTATATTACTAATTCCAACAAACGTGTTGTGTCACTGATATTGAGGATCAACGAACTCAAAATAAAGTTCGGCAGATTGATCCACCCGCACGGCTACAAAAAGACGCGCGAGGATTTTGCGCGCTTTGCCGAGCGCGTCCGGGAGGAAGTGTTGCGGCTCAAATGAAGATATACCGGGCGAGACACGGCGGCTTCTGTTTCGGCGTGAAGCGGGCGATCAAACTCGCGCTTGAGGCGGCGGACAACTCGCACGGGGTCTGTTCATTGGGTCCCCTGATACACAACCGCCTGGCGGTCGATGACTTGATGAAATCCGGGATCCGATCGTGTGACGAGATCAGGGGCCTCAAGAAGAACGAAATAGTGATCATCCGTTCTCACGGGGTCGCGCCGGATGTCATGCAGAGATTGAGATCGAAGAACTGCCAGATAATCGATGCCACATGCCCACGCGTGCGCCGGGCCCAGCGGTATGTCGAGAAACTGGCCGGCGAAGGATATCACGTCGTGATCGTCGGTGAGAAAGATCATCCTGAGGTGAAGGGTTTGCTGGGGTATGCGGGGAAACGGGCTTCGATATACAACGATAACGAAAGACCGGGCAAGAAGAAGATCGGCGTGGTGCCCCAGACCACGCTGAACCAGGAGAGGTTCAACCGCGCGGTGACCGATCTGATGCCGGATACGATCGAGATGAAAATATACAATACGATCTGCCAGGAAACGGCGGTCCGCATCAACGAGGCCGTGAAGATCGCGAAGAAGGCCGACATCATGATCGTCATCGGCGGGAAGAACAGCGCCAATACCACGAGACTGTACCAGATCTGCCGGAAGCTGAGGCGCTCGTATCACATCGAATCGGCCGGCGAGTTGAAACGCTCCTGGTTCAGTGCCGTAAAGAGCGTCGGCATCACGGCCGGAGCATCGACGCCCAAGCAACAGGTCGATGATGTCGTGAGAAAAATAAGACGGATGTTCCCCCGTTCCTGAGACAGAGAGACGCTGAGACATGGAGACAGAGAGACAGGGAGATGGGGAGATATTGAGACAAGGAGACAGGGAGACCGGGAGACGGGAAGACAGGGAGAACGGGTGCAATCGGCTCTTGGCAATCCCCGAAACAAGATCGAAATGATTCAGAGAGCCCGATGAATCAAGCAACTACATTCCTACATCCATAACATATGCCGGTCATTCCCGGACACCAGCACACCAATGCCTGGAACACTGTCTTGGTCATTTGGATTTGTTTAGGATTTACTGCTTCTGGACCGGTCGGCTAGATGTCCCTTCGCTCCAGGGATCTGATGCCGATGCGCAGCGGCATGATTATCG
>JACUUY010000072.1 GCA_014859085.1 Caldifarciminota bacterium | reverse complement strand
TTTATATGTTGTAGGACATACTGATAATGTTGGCACCTTGAACTCCAATATGGAACTTTCGAAACTTCGTGCTGCGGCAGTAGTTAAGGCGCTTATTTCGAGGCACGGAATAGATTCAAAAAGACTCCATCCTGATGGGGTGGGACCTTTAGCTCCGGTTACTTCTAACAAAGCCGAGGAAGGCGCGCAAAGAATCGGCGTGTTGAGTTAGTAGAGCAATAAATGCTCACAGGGTTTGCAAGGGAACTTCGCCGACCCGTCCACCGATATGAAATTTTTACAAAAAAAAGGAGATGAGAATGAATATCTATGTAGGTAATCTATCACCTGAGGCTAGCGAGGAAGATCTGCGAAAGATGTTTGAAGCCTTTGGACAGGTTGCATCTGTTACTATCATCAAAGACAAAGTCAGTGGTGAAGCCAGAGGATTCGGATTCGTGGAGATGTCCTCTAAAGCCGAAGGCCAAGCGGCTATTGCAGGCCTTAACGGCAAGCAGTTGAAGGGACAAATGCTCACGGTAAACGAGGCACGCCCTCGCCAGGAGGGTCGGGGAGGCAGCAAAAGTGGAGGTGGCGGTCGGCGATTTTGATGAACCGTCCTCAGACTTAACGGATTTACGATAGAACTTCATCCAACACAGCATAAAAGGTTCGCCCGCCACACAGTTTGGCGGACTCATTCAGACCCCTCACCTTTGAATTCTCTTCTTGATTAAATGTTCTATAAGTGTATTATGACTTATAAGGAGAGTAATCGTAATTTCAGAAGTTCAAAGGTGCTGGGCATCTTCTATGCTGGAAACGTTAGGCGAAACATGTTAATGGAGGCAAATATTTGATGAATTCAGGAAAAATGCCAAAGTTGAAAATAGACAAACTTGAGGCTACAATACCAATTATTCAAGGCGGAATGGGTGTTGGAGTTTCTTTGTCGGGATTAGCCTCGGCTGTAGCAAATGAGGGTGGTATCGGCGTGATTGCTACTGCTGGTATTGGTATGCTTGAAGCTGATTTTAGCACGAATTTTAGAGAAGCGAACAAGAGAGCCCTGAGAAAGGAAATAAGAAAGGCAAGAGAAATGACAGACGGGATCATTGGAGTCAATATAATGGTGGCGCTCTCGGATTTTGATGAACTTCTGCTTGTGGCAGTAGAAGAACGTGTGGATCTGATTTTCGTTGGTGCTGGACTTCTACTTAAGAGCCCAAAAACATTGTCTCTCGAAAGGGTAAGAGAGGTTGAGACTAAGATCGTCCCAATTGTATCTTCTGCAAGGGCGGCTAAGATCATATTTGAATATTGGGCAAGAAATTATAATTATGTGCCGGATGCTGTAGTTGTTGAGGGTCCTTTGGCTGGAGGACATCTCGGTTTCAAGAAAGAGCAAATAAATGACCCTGATTATAGTTTAGAAAAAATACTCCCTGAGGTTATTTCAGCAGTAAAAACTTTTGAGCAACAATTTAACAAAACTATCCCAGTAGTTGCTGCCGGCGGTATATACACTGGAGTGGATATTCATAAATATGTTCAATTGGGAGCACAAGGAGTGCAGATGGCAACCAGATTTGTTGCGACTCATGAGTGCGATGCCTCCATAGAATTCAAGAAGGCATACGTAGAATGCGAAGAGGAGGATCTTGCCATAATAGATAGCCCCGTTGGATTACCTGGAAGAGCGATACGAAACAAATTCATAAATGATGTATCCACCGGTATGAAGAAACCATTCAAATGTCCATGGAAGTGTTTAAAAACTTGCGACTTCAGGAAAGTACCGTACTGTATTGCTCACGCACTAACCAATGCCAAAAAAGGAAAACTTGAAAGGGGGTTCGCGTTTGCAGGCGCTAATGCGTTTAGAATAGATAGAATCATCTCTGTTAAAGAATTAATTGGGACCTTGCTGGCAGAATATGAAATGGCAGTACATGCGTATGACACAGCGTAGAATGAGTGTGATAGAACGTCGCCTGACCGCGTTTCCGGAGAAGCGCAAACCTGATAGGCCGAAGGAATAGTGCGGATGTGCGCAGTGGCGCGCTGAATGTGAATCCGTTGCATCCGCTTGAATCTGTCTGCATCTATTTTCCCGCCGGGGGCGGAGATCGGTTGAAACCGACTCCACCTCGGTTGCAAACTAAATTTCGCCGGTTTAGGTATTTAGGCATTTTCTAATTTAGGCATTTATCATGCTAAGGGGGTTAGATGAATTTAGATGAAAGACTTCAAAATGTCAGCGTGATCGGTGCGGCCGGCAAGATGGGAAGCGGCATTGGCGTGCTGATCGCCCAGGAAATGGCGAGGTTGAAGCTGAAACCCGAGAACAACGACCGGGTATACCGGTTGAACCTGATCGACGTGAGTGAGAAAGCGATCGACGGGCTGAGGGTTTATATGAAAACCCAGCTCCTGAAGGCGGCCGAGAAAGCGACCGGGGCACTGAGGGATCTTTACAAGGAGCGTGAGGACCTCGTGGAGAACAGCGATGTCATAAACGCGTTCGTCGATGACGCGATGGGCGTCCTGAATTTCGCCAGTGATCTGGACTTGGCGAAGAAGAGCCATCTGATCTTTGAGGCCATATCCGAGAACGAGAAGGTGAAGATCAAGGTCTACAAAAGGTTGAAAAAGATATGCGGTGCCGATACTTTTTTCCTGACGAACACGTCCAGCATTCCGATCGGCTTTCTGGACGAGAAAGCGGGTCTGAACGGTCGGCTCATTGGCTACCATTTCTATAATCCGCCCGTGGTCCAGAAGCTGGTTGAGGTCATCACGTCGAAGAATACCACGACTGAACTGAAAGAGCTGGCCCAGGATCTCGGCAAGCGGCTGCGCAAGAAGCTTGTGCCGGCGAATGATATCTCGGGCTTCATTGGCAACGGCCACTTCATGCGCGATGGTCTCTATGCCATTGACCAGACCGACCGCTTGAAGGGCAAACTCCGCCACGCGGGCGCGCTCTATGCGATGAACCGCATTTCCCAGGATTTCCTGTTGCGGCCAATGGGGATCTTCCAGCTTATCGACTATGTCGGCATCGATGTCTTCCAGTGCATCTTGAAGGTCATGCGGACCCATCTTGGCGACAAGACCCTGAGGAGCCGGATGATCGACCGGATGGTCAAGGAAAAGGTGCTGGGCGGCCAGTATGCGGATGGCTCGCAGAAAGATGGCTTCTTGAAATATGAGAAGAACCGGCCCGTCGGGATATACGACATAAGGAACAAGGAATACTTTCTGATCACGGAAGAATGGAAAAAGAGGATCGACGGGAAGATCGGTCCCCTGCCTGAAGGATTTACGCCGTGGCGTTCATTGCTCATGGATGCTAAGAAGGAAGATAAACTGATGGCGCATTTTGACAAATTGAAGACAATGGATACAATGGGCGCCAGGCTGGCAATCGATTTTCTCGGGAAGACAAAGGAGATCGGACAGCTGCTGGTTACCCGTGGTGTCGCGAATTCGGCCGGCGATGTCAACGCGGTCCTTGTTAACGGCTTCTACTGGCTGTACGGACCACTGAACAACTACACTGAATAAATGCCTAAAATCGCCTGCGGCGGGCCAAAATGCCTAAATTCCTAAAATGGCTGTTTAGGCATTTAGGTCTTTAGGCATTTGTCATTAGAAAGGAGCATTTATGTCTTTTCTTCGAAAGAAGGTCTATGCTTGTGCTGGGTTCTACACGGTTGCGTTGGGCACCGGAAGAAAGGAGTTCCATCCCAAGAAACCCCGGCCCGGTATCGAACATTACGTAAAGGAAGCAGGGCTTGGCGCGATCGCGCAAATACCGCATCCCGAACATATCGACGAGGGGATCATCGGCAATTTCGTAGCGGAGAGATTCTGCCATCAGGGGAACCTCGGCGGGTTTTTCCCCATGGTGCACGAGACGTTCCAGTACAAGCCTTGCATGCGCGTCGAAGGGGCGTGTGATTCCGGTGGTCTGGCACTCGTTGCCTCGGTCAAGACAATACTTGCCGATCTTGCCGACGCGGTCCTGTGCATCGGTGTTGAGGTCCAGAACTCGGTGAAGGCGGTCTACGGTGCCGACTATCTCGCGGCGGCCGGATGGTTTTCAGGAGAGAGGAAGAAGGGTCATGCCTATTTCTTCCCGGATCAGTTCGCACGCCGGGCCGGCGCCTGCTTCGACAAGTTCGGCCACGAGAGGGTCCGGTCCGGAATGGCGCAGTGGTATGTCAATGCGATCGAGAACGCCCGCCAGAATCCAAAGGCCCAGGAGTATCACAACGTGAATTCCGACCTGCATGCGACGGGCATGGCGCCGCCCAATCCCAGGGCATTCTGCGAGCACATCAATGTCTTTGATTGTTCCAAGGTCTCGGACGGCGGTGCGGCGATCGTCTTTGCGTCCGAGGAAGGCCTCAAGAAACTGGGTATCGACAAGAAGGACGCGGTCGAGGTCGTTGCCTATGCGCAGGTTCAGGATGACATCACAACGCCTCCGCCGGATCTGACCAAGCTGACGACGTGCGCGATCGCGGCAAAGAGGGCGTACGAGCGTGCCGCCATACAACCCGCGAACTTGAGCGTACTCGATGTCCATGATTGTTTTACGATCGCGGGTATACTGGCCGTTGAGGCGGCAGGAATCGCCGATCATGGTGAGGGGGCCGATTTTGTGAAAGATGGCAACACGAAACTCAGTGGTGTCATTCCGGCCAATACCTCAGGCGGGCTGATCGGTTATGGACATCCGACCGGAGCAACCGGCGTCAGACAGGCGGTCGATGTGGTGCATCAACTGTCAGGCAAGGCTGGCGGCTACCAGGTGGAGATCGGCCCAGACAAACCATACGGCATGCTATCGAGCATGGGCGGCAATGACAAGACCGTCGTCGCCATGATCTTCACGAAGAGCGAATGAAAACACAAAGGCACGGATGATCGTCGGCAACAAATTCTACCACCTCACCGAAATCGATTCGACGAACGAATACGTCAAACAGATGATGAGAGACGTTCCAGAGGGCACGGTCGTGCTTGCCGATATCCAGACCAGGGGTAAAGGAAGAACGGGGCGTGACTGGCATTCGCCTGAGGGTGGGTTGTGGATGTCGGTGCTTCTGTACCATCACCAGAGCTATCTCGTTTCGTTGCTGGCCGGGGTCACCATCTGCGAGACACTGGAGCTTTACGAGATTACGCCGGGCATCAAATGGCCAAATGATATTCTGCTCAACGGCAAGAAGATCGCCGGCATTCTGTGCGAGGTAATCGATGAGAAAGTGGTATTGGGCATTGGGTTGAACCTGAATATCAGACATTTCCCGGACGATCTCCTCAGTAAGGCAACTTCGGTATTCATGGAGACGCGGAAGCATCTCGACTTGCATACTGTTTACCACCAGCTGCGCGCATTCCTTGACGCGAATTACAAGCTCCTGCAGGATAAGGAGATCGATGCGCTGCTGACGAAATGGCGGAAGTACTCGATAATGCTCGACCGCGATGTGACCATTGAACTGCCGGACCGCGTCATTGTTGGAAAGGTCCTCGACGTCGACCATCAAGGCGGCCTGGTCCTCATGCGCGCGGACCATGGTATTGAGCATGTCATCGCCGGGAACTGCCGGTTGTTGAGTTAAGTGGTGTCAGTCAGGCGGATCGAAAGCGGTGTTTCTGCACTCGCGATCTGTGAGGGACCATGATACAGATATATACGGGGAACGGTAAGGGCAAGACGACGGCCGCGCTCGGCCTCGCGCTGCGTGCCGCGGGTCACGGCATGAAAGTGATCATGATACAATTCATGAAGGGCAAGATCGATTACGGCGAACTCACGGCCGCCAGGCACCTGCCCAACTTCACGATCGAGCAATACGGCCGGCCGGATTTTGTGGATCCGGCGAGTCCCGACGAAGAGGACATCCGCCTCGCCCGTAAAGGATTTGCCCGGGCAAAGACCGTGGTCATGAGCCGGGAATATGACATCGTCATCCTCGATGAGATGAATGTCGCGGTCGACTACGGCCTGATCAAGACCGGTGACGTGATTGCCCTGTTCGAAGAAAAACCAAAGAAAGTCGCCCTCGTGCTCACGGGCCGGTACATGCCAGAAGCATTCGTGCCTTACGCGGACCTGATCACCGAATGCCGGGAACTGAAGCATTACTTCAACCGGGGGGTGAAAGCGCAGAAGGGTTTCGAATATTAGGATTGACACGGCTCATTTATTACGTAGAATAGGGAAGGAGGTTCAGTGATTATTCCCATTGAAAAGATCTGGAAGAAATTCAGGAATAAGTACAAGGCAGTGAATGTCGCGGCGCTGGACGCCCGGAGGCTCAAGGAAGAGCAGAGCAAGGGTCTTGCGGACGAAAAGCTCAACCCGGTTCTGGAGGCACTGAGGAAGTTGCTCAGTGACCGGGTCAAATCGACCGAATGAAAGTACTGCTGGGCTTGTGTGGATCGATCGCGGCATACAAGGCGCTCGAACTCGCGAGGTTGTTGATCAAGCATGGGGCCGAAGTCCGTTTTGTGCTCACGAAGTCGGCGCTGAATTTCGTCACGCCGCTCAGCTGTCAGACGCTGTCCAACAATGAAGTCTATTATGACCAATTCGTGCTCACCAGGGGGATAAAGCACCTGGCGCTCAATGATTGGGTCGATATTCTTGCCGTCGCACCGGCAACCGCCAACATGATCGGTAAGGCGGCGGGCGGCATAGGCGATGATCTGCTGTCGACCATACTGCTGTCGTTCCAGGGACCCGTGCTCTTCGTGCCGGCAATGGACCAGGGCATGTGGGAGAACGCGATCGTGACAAGGAACGTATCTCTTCTGAGGGATGCTGGGTTTCATTTTCTGGAACCCGGCTTTGGTGCGCTTGCGTCGGGTCGTATCGGCCGCGGTCGCTTCCCGTCGATCGATATCATCGCCGGAAAGATCATGGCGATGCACGAAAAGCGCGGCGGCCTGGAAGGGAAGAGGTTTCTAGTAACCGGGGGAAGGACCGAGGAAGACCTTGATCCGGTGCGGGTGGTAACGAATCGATCGAGCGGCCTGATGGCGACAGAACTTGTCAGGGCCGTCCATTGCCGTGACGGCAAGGTAAAAGGCATATTCGGCGAGGTCACATGTCCGTTGCCCCAGGATGTCGATATTGTGCGGGTGCGCACTTCGGCCGAAATGCGGTCCGCACTGCTTGACCATTTTCCATGGTGTGACTGCCTTGTTATGGCGGCCGCAGTCGGCGATTACCGGCCGAAGAAAAAAAGCCCGGTAAAGATACACGCAAAGACCCAGAGGGTGGAATTCGAGAAGAACGACGATCTGCTTATGGAAATTGCCGGACAGAAGGGAAACCGGGTTGTCGTGGGTTTTTCCCTTGAAGACAGCAACCATCTGATCCGCGCGCGCGATAAAATGAAGAAGAAGAAACTGGACCTCATCGTTTCGAATCTAACGGCCGCAGTCGGCGCGCAGCAAACCACGGCGAGTATCTTGAGAAAGACCGGCAAGCCACTCACTTTCAAGACGCAGACGAAGTGGGAGGTGGCAAATCGGATCATCGATGAATGTATGCGCAGCCTGACAGGCAAGAAAAGAGGGTAGATGGAGGAAAGGAAAGTACCGCCGCATTCACTCGAAGCCGAAGAGGCGGTCCTGGGCGCAGTACTGCTCGATCCCAATGGACTGCCAAGGGCAATGGAGATATTGAATGAAAAACACTTCTACCAGGCCGCAAACCAAAAGGTGTTCCGTGCCGTTATCAGTCTGTTCAACCAGAATATCACTGCGGACCTGGTTACGGTGACCGACTGGCTGAAGCAGAATAAGATGCTTGATGAGATAGGCGGGCCCGAGTATCTGTCGAATCTCGTCGCGAACGTGCTCACCACGGCGAATATCGAGCACCACGCGCGCGTCGTTCTGGACAAGGCGATCAAGCGCGATGTGATCCAGGTCTCCATGGAAATGTTGAAGAACAGCTTCGAGGATACTCAAACGGCGGCCGAACTGGTTGACTACGCGCAGAATAGCGTCTTTCAGATAAAGGAGCAGGGTCTACGCAAAGAGCCGGTCAGCATAAGGGGCTATATCACGAAGATCATTGAGACCGCGGAATCGATGCGCGGCGCCCGTATGATAACCGGCGTCGAAACCGGCTATTATGAGCTCGATGAGCTGACATCCGGGTTCCAGAAGGGCGATTTCATTGTCGTCGCGGGCCGGCCGTCGATGGGCAAGACCGCCATTGTCCTGAATATCGCGTCTTTTTCGGCGATCAAGAACAACACGCCGATCTGTATCTTTTCGCTGGAGATGTCGGGTGAGGCCCTGGTACAGAGATTATTGTGCAGCGAGGCAAAAGTCAGTCTCAGGAACCTGCGCCGGGGCATGCTGCGCAACGAGGATTGGGTGAACCTTGCCACGGCGGCAGGCAATCTTGACAAAGCACCGATCTTCATTGATGATTCAGCCCAGCTTTCGATATATGAACTCAAGGCAAAAGCACGGCGTCTGAGGGCCGACTATAATGTGGAGATGATCATCATCGACTACCTCCAGTTGCTTGAGGGACCCAAGGTCGCCCGCGCCATTTCAAGACAGCAGGAGATCTCCGATATTTCGCGGGCGCTCAAGGCGCTGGCAAAAGATCTGGAGTGTCCCCTGGTTGTCGTATCCCAGCTGTCGCGCATGCCCGAACACCGCGAGCACAAGAGACCGATCCTGGCCGATCTGCGTGAGAGCGGAGCGATCGAACAGGATGCCGATGTCGTGATCTTCATCTACCGCGATGAGGTCTATGACGCGCAGAGCGAGAAGAAAGGCATTGCTGAAATAAACATCGCAAAGCAGCGCAACGGACCCACCGGCATGATCGAATTGGGGTTCTTCAATGAATATACGCAGTTTGCCAATCTGACATTGCGGGAGGCAGAGATCGTAGAGGACGAGAGTGAACCTTTTTAGTGCGATCGGGGATTTTTCTTCATTCTTCTTCCGCAGTCTCTTCATTCCCTGGCAGCTGAGGCAGTCCCGCGACCGCATCGTGCATCAGGTCTATGAAGTGGGGATCGGTTCCCTGCCGATCATTCTGGTCATCGCGGCTTTCGCCGGTCTGGTATCGATCGTCCAGACGTCTTACCAGGTAGCGGGTACGGTCCCCCGGTACATCATGGGCATGACGGTCGGCCGCATGGTAATGATCGAACTGGCGCCGATCTTGACCGCGCTGATGGTCAGCGGCAGGTGCGCTTCATCGATGGCCGCGGAGATCGGCACGATGCGCGTCACCGAGCAGATCGATGCGCTCGAGATCATGGCGATCGATCCCTACCGTTTTCTCAGCCTGCCGAGGATCATCGGCACGTTCATTGCCCTGCCGGTGCTGACCGTTATTGCCGAGCTCGATGCCCTGCTGGTCAGCGGTGCATACGCCCATTTCTTCCTCGATGTGCCCTTCGGTGTTTTCAACTACGGGCTGACGAATCTCTTTTATGCCCGGGACTTCTTTGGCGGGCTGGTGAAATCCCTGTTCTTTGCATTGGTCATTGCCACGGCCGGGTGTTATTATGGATTCAATGTCCGCGGCGGCGCTCGTGAAGTAGGGCGTGCCGCGACGTATGCAGTCGTTACCGCGTCGATCCTGGTACTGGCCCTCGATTTCCTGGTTGCACTGGTGATATTCGGATGATCGACGTCAGAAACCTGTCGAAGGCGTTCGATTCGCTGATTGTACTTGATAACGTTAGTTTCACCGTGAATGACGCGAATCTCGTTGTCGTGCTCGGGCCTTCGGGCACGGGCAAGAGTGTCCTTTTGAAATCGATGCTCGGCGTGCTGCCGGTCGACCGCGGCGAGGTATTGTTCGATGGCCGGTCGATCCAGAACGCATCTGCCCAGGATACCTACGAGATACGAAAACAGGTGGGCTTTGTTTTTCAATCGACGGCGCTCTTTGATTCGCTGAGCGTCGCGGACAACGTCGCCTTGCCCTTACAGGAGCACACAACATTTTCTTCACGCGCGATCAGGGACCGTGTGTGCGATCTCCTTGAGGACGTCGGCATGGCGGGAAAGGCGAATCTCTACCCGCAGTCGCTTTCCGGCGGCATGAAAAGGCTCGTTGCCGTTGCCCGTGCACTGGCGCTCGACCCCAGGTACTTGTTCTACGACGAGCCGACGACCGGCCTTGACCCGGTCATGACCGACAAGGTGGTCAAGCTGATAAAGACCCTTAAGGACAAATACACAAACAGCGGCATCGTCGTGACCCATGACCTGAGCACGGCGAAAGCGGTGGGCGATCAGATATACATGCTCAAGAAAGGCCGCATCAGCAAGTTGACGAAGATCGAAAAGGAATTATATGACTAAGAGATTGAAAGAGACCCTGGTTGGCGTTTTTGTTGTCTTCGGAGTGATCATTTTCATTGTACTCTACATATGGCTGTCGAGGAAGATGTTTTTCAGCAACACCTATGACGTCAGGGTGCAGTTTGAGGACGTCGACGGTTTGAGGGTCGGCGATCCGGTGTTCGTCTTCGGTCTCGAGAAGGGCAAGGTTAAATCATTGCGGATCGAGAGCGGCCGCGTGAATGTCATTCTGGCCATTGACCGCGACGTGATCCTTCCCGAGGGCACGCAGATCACGGTTCGTTCGCTGAGCTATATCGGCGCCGATAAATATGTCAAGATCACGCCCGGCCATGGTGACCGGATCCCCGAGGTTCACTACGGCAGCGGCGGTTCATTCGAACTGGAGGCGCTGGCCGGACAGATCGACAGTCTGGTTATGAAGTTCGGGTCGATCGAGCTACCGGACCTGGACGCGGCAGCTCGTCGTCTCTCGGCTGACCTGAACAGGAGTATCGAGCGCTTGCTGAAAATGATCGAGGGGCCGGTGGGCAAGATCGACACTCTCGCCTCGAGAATGGATTCGCTGGCGATACTGCTGCAGGGTGAGGGAGCGATCGGTCAAATGCTGAGATCGGATGAATTGTATCAGGAACTCAGGGAGACCAATTCTGCCCTGAAAGCGCTCATCCAGGACATCAATGACAATCCGAAGAAATACATTAACATAAGAGTGTTCTGAACAATTGAAATCACGGAAAGCCGTCCGATGATCACGCGATTCGTCTGTCAGAACTGCGGTGCCGTTGCCCCCAAGTGGCTGGGCCGGTGTCCCGAGTGCGGCACGTATGAATCAATGGTCGAGGAGCCGCTCGAAAAGAGAAGGGAAACGAGAACCGTGAAGACCGCGGCGCCGGTGCCGCTGCATGACATTCCTTTTACGATCAAAGACCGCCGGCAGGTCGGTATGGCAGAGCTCGACCGCGTGCTCGGCGGGGGGTTGGTCAGGGGTTCGCTCGTCTTACTGGGTGGGGATCCCGGCATTGGCAAGTCCACTCTGATGCTTCAGATATCGTCGCTCATTGCCCGGAACAACGGGCGTGTCCTCTATGCGAGCGGCGAGGAGTCACCCTACCAGATACGGATACGCGCCGAACGCCTCGGGAGA